>DASTHG010000066.1:0-2631 GCA_035718325.1 Gemmatimonadales bacterium
AATTGACGTTGTCGCGGGAGGACCAGCGCACCTTTTTCGTCGGCGGCCACGGACGGTACCACTGCCGGGTCGTCACCGAGTCTCCGGCGTAGCTGTCGTCGGAGAGGTCGCGCACGTACGTATTGGCCCCGGCGTTGCCGAACGTCTCGTAGAACCGCCCGATCGCGTTGTGATTGGTCGCGATCCACAGTGCGTACCCCGGCCACCAGCCGTCGTAGAAGCCCCAGGTCCACACGCCGGGCAACCCCTGTGCTTCGAGTGCGGTGATGTCGTTGTTCGCGAGCGTCGCCCATTCACCGATGGCGATGGGATCGGTGTGCTCGTTGTAGGGACCGGTTCCCGTAGAGACGTGCAACAGCGGGATCGATTCGTGCAGGTCGTGCATCACGATCGGATGCCAGTCGAAATAGACCTTGTAGATCGCCCGCGTCAGCGCGAGGGCGAGCTGCAGTCCGTCGCGGTTGTTGTCGTGAAAGGCATAATCCCCCCAGAAGGGGCTGGAGCGGGGGAAGCCGTCGTCGGCCGTGGGATGGCTCTTCGTGTAGTGCAGATACCAATCCACCTGCCGGTCGCGTCCGTCGGGCTCGCTCACCGGATTGATCAGCGTGATCACCGACCCGCGGATGGCGCGGATCGCCGGCACCTCACTCGTCGCCAGGCGGTACGCCAGCTCCGTCAACATCTCCGGGCTGTTCATCTCGGTCGAGTGCAGGCCGCCGTTCAGGTAATAGACGGGCTTCGCGACGGCGAGCACCGAGTCGAGCGCAGCCGCCGGCGTCGTGCGGGGATCCGCGAGCCGGGCGAGCGCGGCGCGGTACCCGGCACTGCCTGCGAGCAGCGCCGAATCCGCGACCGCGACGAGAATGATCTCCCGTCCCTCCTCGGTCTTCCCGATCGTTTCGACCCGGACACGTGGTGTCGACCGAGCCAGTGCCCGGAAGTACCCGTACAGCTCGTCGGCATGGTGCATCACGCCGGGGGCGCCGGCGATCGTGCCGAAGTATTTCAGCGGAGACGGCACGCTGGCGGACGTCGGCAGCGAGGCCACGGATACCGGGAGAAAGTGCGGATCGGTCGTAGCCTCACGGATCAGGCGGGCGTACGTCGTATCGTCGGCTTGCTGCAGGGCGAGGGACACGGCGACGACGGCGAAGAGCGACATCGAGCCTCCGGAAGGGACCCGGAGAAATTGCAGGGTCGGCGCCACTCGCGCAAAAGCGTGCGGATTCCGTCAGGAGGCACAGGCCGGCATTTGCCACCACCCGCTCGGTGAACCGATCTTTGACCCATGACCAAATCCTTCTGTGCCCTCATCGTGACCGTCACGCTCGGGACCACCGCCGCGGCACGCGCCCAACAACCGGCGCAGGCCCCCGCGGCAGCACCGCAGATCCGGCCCGGCATCCCCGACACCTCTCCCTTCCGTCCGCTGGAGCTGGCCACGCCCAATGAGTTCCGCGGTGCGTCGGGGCTGCCCGGGCCGGCGTATTGGCAGCAGCGGGCCGATTACACGATCCGCGCGTCGCTCGACACGGCGACGCACACGATCACGGGCGAGGAGACGATCCGCTACCGCAACAACTCTCCGGATACGCTGCGCTTCGTCTGGCTGCAGCTCGACATGAACGCCGGGGCCCCTGATTCGCGCTTCGCCCCGCTCGTGAATCCGCGCTTCAGGCCGGAGCCGGGGTTCCGCGCCGGTGCGACGATCGAGCGCGTGACGGCGCTGCGGGCGGCCGCCGCCGGCGCGCGTCCGTCCGCGGTCCCACTCACCTGGCGCGTCAACAGCACGATGATGCGCGTCGATCTCGACCGGCCACTGCCGCCGCATGACGCGCTCTCGGTCGTCGTCGCGTGGCACCATCAGATTCCATTGCGGGGCCGGACCGGACGGGAGCACTTCACGACCGGTTGGCTGTACCAGGTAGCCCAGTGGTACCCGCGGCTCGCCGTGTATGACGACGCGCGCGGCTGGAACACCGATCAATACATCGGCGCGAGCGAGTTCTATCTCGAGTACGGCGACTTCGACGTGACGCTTACCGTCCCGGCGGGGTACACGCTGGCCGCGACCGGTACGCTGCGCAATCCGCTCGAAGTGTTGCCGGCCACGATCCGCGCGCGGCTGGCAGCGGCGCAGCATGCCGATACGATCGTGCACATCATCGCCGCGAATGAGGTGGGGACGCCCGCTCTGCTGCCGCCCCGCACCGGTCCTACACGCACGTGGCACTTCACGGCCACCAACGTGCGCGACTTCGCGTGGGGGACGGCGCCGAATTTTCTCTGGGACGCGACCAGCTGGGACGGCATCCTGATGCAGGCGTTCTACCCGCCCACCGTCTCGGACATCTGGAAGACCGCGGCGGACATGAACCGCCACGCGGTGATGATCCATTCGCGGTGGTTCCACTACCCGTGGCCGACGGCGATCAGCGTCGAGGGACCGGTCGGCGGGATGGAATACCCGATGATCACCTTCGACAACGCCGAGAACGAGAAGGAGCTGTACTACACGCTGGCGCACGAGCACGGCCACGAGTGGTTCCCGATGATGGTCGGGTCGGACGAGCGACTCTATCCGTGGATGGACGAAGGGTTCAACACGTTCATCGACTGGTTCAGCTTCCG
>DASTHG010000067.1:0-6473 GCA_035718325.1 Gemmatimonadales bacterium
CCAGAGACACGATCACTTCCAAAGTGTGTTCCAGCCGGGACGATGACGACGACGATCCGCGCATCGCCGCGCTCAACGCGCTGCTGCAAATGGACGCCGAGTCGGCCATGCCGATCTTGAAACAAGTGCTGGCGCGCCGCGACAGTTGCAGTGTGCAGCTGCGGCGCAAAGCGGTGTTCATTATTTCGCAGAAGCGCACGGCGGAAACCGAAGACATCCTGCTCAGCGCCGCGCGCGGCGATCCCGATCAGGAAGTGCGCGAACAGGCGGTGTTCTGGCTCTCGCAGGTGGGAAGCGAGAAAGCCGTGACGGCGCTCGACTCGATCCTCCAATCGTCCACCGACGAGGAGATCCAGAAGAAGGCGCTGTTCGCCCTGTCCCAGATCCGCGGCGACCGCGCCGGCCAGATCCTGCGGGACTTCGCCGAGAAATCCAGCGCCTCGGATGACGCGCGCGAACAGGCGATCTTCTGGCTCGGCCAGGCGCACTCGGCGCAGAACGCCGCCTTCCTGCGCGGACTCTACGCCCGGCTCAACTCCGACGACCTGAAGGAGAAGGTGATCTTCTCCCTCAGCCAGATGCACGACGACGCCGACAACGGACGCTGGCTGCTGGAACTGGCGCAGAACGACCGCGAGCCGATTGAGATGCGCAAGAAGGCGCTGTTCTGGGCCGGCCAGTCGGGAGCGACCCTCCCCGACCTGGCGGGCATCTACGACCGCACGACGAACGAAGAGATGAAAGAGCAGCTGATCTTCGTCTACTCGCAGCGCCACGAGTCGGAGGCGGTCGACAAGCTGATCGATATCGCCAAGCACGATCCCAACGCCGAGCTGCGCAAGAAGGCGGTGTTCTGGCTGGGGCAGTCCCACGACCCGCGCGCCCGCCAGGCGCTGCTGGACATCATCAACCAATGAAGGCGCTCACGGTCGTCACCGCGGCGGTGTTCGGGATCGCCTCGCCCGCCGCGGCACAGACGCTGGCGACGCGCATTGCCCAGGCACCCGACGGCGATGTCCGCGTGGCCTTCACTGCCCGCGAAGGCGTGTACGGAAACGGCCACAATGTGATTCAGTGGGGCTGCGAGCACGGCCACTGCCGCCAGCAATCGGAGGGCGACTGGTCCGACGACGTCGACTGGCGCACCCCCTGCGACTCTGGGCCCGTCCGCGTCGCGTTCTGGGTACGAGGAGGCAAGGTCGTCTCCCTTCACGCGTATGTCGGCGGACAATGGATTGTGCGCCAGGGTGTAACCGACCTCGGACGCGTCCCCGCCGCTGAAGCGGGGCGCTATCTGCTGAGTCTCGCCCGCCAGGCCGGCGGCCAGGTGGGGGAGCGCGCGGTGTTCGTCGCGACGCTGGCGGACAGCGTGACCGCGTGGCCCGAGCTGCTGCGGCTGGCGCGCGACGAGACGGTGCCGGAGGCGACGCGGCGCTCGTCGGTCTTCTGGGTGTCGCAGGCGGCGGAGGAAGCGGCGACGCGTGGGCTCGACTCGCTCGTGGGCGAGGACACGGTCGACCGCGAGGTGCGCGAGCAGGCAGTCTTCGCCCTGTCGCAGCGCCCGCGGGAAGAAGGAGTCCCGGCGCTGATCCGCATCGCGAAGACGCACGGCGATCCCGATATTCGCCGCAAAGCGATCTTCTGGCTCGGCCAGTCGCACGACCCCCGTGCGCTGGCGCTGTTCGAGGATCTCCTCACCAAACCGTGACCATGCCGGTGGAGGGAGCCCTATATTGCGGCTCCCTCCACCGGGTGTTGGCGATGCAGCAAGCCACACGACGCGTTCACACGGGGCGCGTGCTCAACCTCGATATCGACACCGTCCGCTTCCCCGACGGCTCCACCGGCGAGCTCGAGATCCTGCGCCATCCCGGCGCCGCCGCGGTCGTCCCGCTCGTCTCTCCGAAGGACTCGGCCGACCCCGTCGTGCTGCTCCTGCGGCAGTTTCGGTATGCGGCGGGTGGACCGTTGTGGGAGATCCCCGCGGGACGGCTGGAGCCTGGCGAAACGCCCGATGCGTGCGCGCAGCGTGAGTTGCGGGAGGAGGCCGGTGCCCGTGCGGGACGACTGGAGCGGCTCACGACCGTTTGGACCACTCCCGGGTTCACCGACGAGACGATTCACCTGTTCTTGGCGACCGAGCTCACCATGGTCGAGGTCAATCGCGAGCCCGATGAGTTCATCGAGGTGGTCGCGCGACCCCTCTCCGAGGTCCTCACGGCGATCAAGCGGGGCGAGATCAGTGACGCCAAGACCATCGTCGCAATCCTCTATATGGCCGGGTTCGTGCTCGGGTTGTAATGACGCACTGTCCGGTCGGGAGGACGGTCGCGGCGTGTCTTGGATCACGTGTTATTCCGTAAACGCCTTGTATACATAGGCCGTTGACATGTGTAACGCACGGTATAGATCGTGCGTAGGTGGAGGGCCCACAACGGGGCAGCTTTTCGATGGGAGAGGCATTATGACCATGTCAGCGATCAATCCGTCGCCTCGGGCGTTGGAACGCGAGGCGCTGCATGAGTTAGATGATGCCCATGTCGTGCAACGGCATTTGGCGGGTGATCCACAGGCCTTCAGCACGCTGGTGGATCGCTACCAGGGCCGGCTGTTGAGTTTCGTCAATCGCACCATCGGGGACCGCGAACGCGCCGAAGACCTCGTACAAGAAGTGTTCATCCGCGTGTTCCGGCACCTGCATCGCTTCGACCAGACGAAGAAGTTCTCGACCTGGATTTACACGATCGCCTCGAACCTGGCGAAGAACGAGCTGCGCAACCGCAGCCGCAACCCGCTGGTCTTCTTCCAGACGATCAAGCGCAACTGGGAGGCCGACCACCGTCCGTTGCAGTTTGAAGACACGACGGCGCGGCCCGACGATCTGTACCGCAAGCGCTTCCTCAAGGACGCCGTCGAGCAGTGCGTCAGCCAGCTGCCCGAGCATCACCGGGTGGTGTTCGTGCTGCGCGAGCTCGAGGGCAAGAGTTACGAGGAAATCGCCGAGATTACCGGCTGTAACCTGGGAACCGTGAAGAGCCGCCTGAATCGGGCTCGCAACAGCTTCGCCCAGCTGATCGAACCGCTGGTCGAGTAGCTTCCCGCGGAACCCGGTCAGGATGTCCGGGTACAGCCAGCCGTCATGAACTGTCGAGAATTCGTCGCGCGGTATAGTGATTACCGCGACGGGTTGATCACGGCGCCAAGGGAAGCGCGGCGATTCGCGCGTCACTTGGCGTCGTGTCCTGCCTGTCAGCGGTACGACGCGGCGTTGCGTCGCGGTATCGGGAGTCTCCAGACATCACGACCGGAGCCCGATACCGCGTTTCGTTCCCGGCTCGAGCGCCGGCTCGCCTCGGAACGGGCCAAGGCGGGCAGGCCAGGCTTGCCGGCGCGCCCGGCCTTCGCGGCCGTCCTGCTCGTGGCAATCGCAATCGGCTTGATCGCCTGGGAAACGGCGCAGCACCGGCCCAACGTCATCGCCCCGACACTCCCCCCGGTCCCCTTCCCGAAGCCCGTCGCGCAGGCCGGGGTGCCCTTTGTGTCGTTTCAGGATCCCCGCACCAGCGTCGTCTCCGGAAATCCTTATCCGTACGGGACCGCGTACGTCGAGCCGGCCTTCGTAGAGCCCGTCAGCGCGTCGAGTTCCACCCGGTAAGCCTCCGCCTCACACTTTCATCCCCTCCTCGCCGGCGGTAGCTTCGACGGTATGGCGGCGCTTTCCTTTGACGCGCTTCTGCGCGCGCTCAAGCACGGCGACCCCGACCCCGTCTACTACCTGCACGGCGAAGAGGACGTCCTGAAGGACGAAGCGATCCGCGCCCTCGTGGATCGTACCGTGGGTCCCTCGGGCCGGGATTTCAATCTTGAGAGTCGCAGCGCCGCTGGACTCGATCCCGAGACCCTCGACGCTCTGCTCAACACGCTGCCGATGCTCGCCGAGCGCCGCGCGGTGGTGTTGCGCGGGGTGGAGCAGCTCCGCAAGAAATCCAAGGCGCGAGACACTCTCCTCGCCTACCTCGAGCACCCGAACCCGACGACCCTCCTGGTGCTGGTGCAAACGGACGACGAGCCGCCCGAGTCAGACCTCGCCGCACGGGCGACGTCGGTGGCCACGCAACGCCTCCCTCCCGAGCGGGCGCTGCGCTGGGTCGCGCACGCAGCGCCGTCGATCGGCGTGGCGATCGACCCCGCGGCTGCCGAGCTGCTCGTGGCCACGGTCGGGGCGGATTTGAGCGCGCTGCGACAGGAGCTGACGAAGCTCGCCGCGCTCGCGGTGGGACGCAGCGCCACGACGGCCGACGTCACGATGCTCGTCGGGGTGCGTCGGGGAGAGACGCTCCAGGACTTGATCGACGCCACCCTCGAACCCGCGCCCGCGCGCGCCGCGCGCCTGGTCGAGCCGGTCTTGCAGCAATCGGGGATGACGGGAGTCCGTATGGTGGGCGCCCTCGGCACGGCCCTCGTGGGTGCGGCGCTGGCGCGGGGGGAGTTGGATCGCGGCACTCCCAGGGTAAAACTCGGCGATGCCCTGTTGCGACATCTCCTCGCCGCGCGGCCGTTCGGATTGCGCAGCTACAAGGTCGAGGCTGCACAATGGGCGATCTGGGGCGAGCGGTGGAGCGCCGCGGCACTCGATCGGGCACTGCGGCTCGCGCTCGCCGCCGACCTGGCCTTGAAGACCACCGGAGTCTCCGACGAGGCGGGCCTGATGCGTCAGCTCATCCTGTCCCTTGCCGTTCCAGCACGGGAGGCTGCGTGAACCGTCGCCGCGCGGTCCTGGCTGCAGCCGGTGCTCTCACCGCTCTTCACCAGGTCGCGGCGGCGCAGGCCCAATTGGACCCGCGGCTCCAAGCCGCGGTGACGCTCGCGCAAG
Organism: Gemmatimonadales bacterium; assembly: GCA_035718325.1. Taxonomy (GTDB): domain Bacteria; phylum Gemmatimonadota; class Gemmatimonadetes; order Gemmatimonadales; family GWC2-71-9; genus DASTHG01. Next base: position 4,874 of record DASTHG010000067.1, read on the forward strand.
CGGGGCGCACCGACTCGGCGCGCACGGTGGTGCGCCGGTTGCTGACCAGCCTCTCGCCGCAAGACAGTATCTATCCCGAGGCGCTGTACGTGCAGGGCGGCATGCTGGCGTCAGATCCGCAATCGGCTGCCACCAGCCTGCAGCGGGTGGTCGTCGAATACGGCCGCTCGTCGTGGGCCGACGACGCGCTGCTCCGGCTGTCGCAGCTGTACGAAGCGCAGAATGACCCCGCCTCCGCGATCCAGTCGGTGGAGCGGCTGCGACGCGACTATCCCGATTCTCCGCTGCTCCCTCGCGCGGCATTCGTGGGGGCGCGATCCGCGTTCGACCTGCGCGACGAGGGCCGCGGCTGCTCGTACATCCGCGACGCCCTGGCGGGTGCCGGAGACGACATCGAGTTCAAGAATCAGGTGGGCTTCTATTCGGAGCGCTGCCAGGCGTCCAGCACTTCAGTGGCCGCGACGAGTACGAGCGTCGACACGCAGGCCCGCCGCGCCACCGGTCGCTTCGGCGTCCAGGTGCTGATGGGGAAAAGCGCGCCGCAGATCGACGACATGCTGAACCGCCTGAAGACGCTGGGGTATGCCGCGCACGTGGTGCGCGATTCGTCTGGCTACATGAAGGTCCGCGTCGGCCCCTACCCGACCCGGGACGCTGCGCAGCGCGCCCAGGGTCAGCTCAAGACCCGTTTCGGCGGCCAGCCGTTCCTGGTGGAGGAGCCGTGAGCCACGGGGACGCGGGGGCCGCCCGACCCTATCCCCCGCTCATCGCGGTCGATACACCCTTGATGCAGCAGTATCGCGAGATCAAATCGCGACACCCCCAGACGATCCTGTTTTTCCGGATGGGCGATTTCTACGAGATGTTCGAAGACGACGCCAAGCTCGCTGCGCGCGAGCTCGGCCTGACGCTCACCTCACGCAACAACGGCGGCGCCGCGGAGGTGCCGCTCGCGGGCGTTCCGGTGAAGGCGGCCACGGAATACCTGCGCCGCCTGATCGCCGCCGGCCACCGCGTGGCGATTTGTGAACAAGTGGAAGATCCGCGACTCGCGAAAGGGCTGGTGCGGCGCGAAGTGGTCGAAACGCTGTCGCCGGGCGCGATCCTCGCCGACGACTGGCTCGAGCGCAATCGCAACAACTTCCTCGTGGCGCTGGCTCCCCACGCGAGCGGGATCGGTTTGGCGGCGCTCGATCTCTCCACGGGTGAGTTCGCGCTCGAAGTGGTGGCGCCGACGGAGGTGCCCGCCGCGCTGGCTCGCTACGAGGCGCCAGAGCTCGTCCTCCCGACCGGGGTCGACGCCCTCGCGCTCACCGCTCTCCCGGCCGACGCGCTCGGGGCGCTGTCCGTCGCCGAGCGGGAGGCCTGGGAATTCGATCCCGAGCTGGCGCGCGAAGACCTGGTGCGCAGCTTCGGGCTCGCGACGCTCGATGGCCTCGGCGTGGAGGCCGGCGACGCACCTGCCCTCGGGGCGGCGGGCGCCCTGCTGCGCTACGCGCGCGAGCTCAAGCCGGGCGGCTTGCCGCATCTCGGGCACCCGCGCCTGCTGCGCCGCGGCGATGTTCTGCCGCTCGACGAGATGACGCGCCGCAATCTGGAG
>DASTHG010000068.1:0-7405 GCA_035718325.1 Gemmatimonadales bacterium
GAGCACGCCCGGGAGTGAGAGCGGCAACACCACGAGTCGGAATGCGCGGACGGGACTCGAGAAGAGATCCTGCGCCGCCTCTACCAGCCGCCGGTCGATCTTCTCCAGGCTGGCGTAGATCGGCAGGATCATGAACGGCAGAAAGTTGTAGGTCAGCCCGCCCACCACGGCCCAGGCGGTATCGAGCAATCGCCCGCCGGGCGGCAGCAGGTGCACCGCCTGCAGCACCCGCACGACGAGGCCGTCGTCGTTGAGAATCGTCTTCCAGGCGAACGTGCGCACCAGAAACGTCGTGAAGAACGGCAGGATCACGAGACCGAGCAGCAGCGGGCGCCTCGGCCCCGCGCGAAACGCGAGCACGTAGGCGAGGGGATAGGCGAGCAGCAATGCCGCGACCGTAGCGAGCGCCGCGAACCCGAACGATCGGACATAGATCGTCCCGTACCCGGTGAACGCCCGGGCGTAGCCGTCCCACCACGGAGCGGCCAGCGAGGTCCGCGCCAGCGTAACGAGCGGCAGGACGAAGAACGTTGCCAGCCAGGCGACGCCGGGGAGAACGAGCAGCGCCGGCGCGAGCGCCGCCGGGCGACCGCTACCCGCCGATGGCATCGAGGAAGATACGAGTGAACTCCGAGTCCTCGGCGTCGGAGAGCGCGCGAAAAGTGCGCAGCTGGGACAGCACGGCGGGCGGCGGGTTGACGAGCGGGCTCTTGGCCAGGGCCGGCGCGATGCGCTCCAATGCGGGAATCGCGCCTTGTACGGCGCTGATGTACCCCGCCCGGCTGACGATCTGGGCGGAATGGGCCGGTGCGTAGCACCAGTCGATCCACTGCATGGCGAGCGCCACGCGATCCGAGGTCTTCGGGATCAGCATGTTGTCCGAGAAGAGAATCGCGCCTTCGCGCGGCGCCACCCACACGAGGTCGGGATTGTCGGCGTGCAATCCCTGGATGTCGCCTGACCAGGCGATCGCGACGGCGATGTTGCCGTTGGCCAGGTCCTCGGTGTAGTCGTTGCCGGTGAAGGCGCGGACCTGACCGCTCTCGCGCGCCTGCCGGACACGCGCGGCGGCCGCGCGAATGTTGGCGGCGGTGCACCGCATCGGATCGCGTCCCTCACCGAGCATGACGAGACCGAGCGTGTCCCGCATCTCGGTAACCATGGTGACGCGACCCTTGAAGGCGGGATCGAAGAGATCGCCGACGCTCGTAATGTCCCGCCCGGTGACACGCGGGTTGTAGCCCAGTCCCACCATCCCGAACAGCCACGGCACGGTATAGCGACGGCCGGGATCGAAGTCCGCGTCCTGGGCGAGCGGCGACAGATTCGCGCGATTGGGAAACGCGCCGATTTGAAGCGGCGTGGCGTAGCCCATGCGGATCATGCGGCCCGCCACCCAGTCGGTCAGCACGATCACGTCGCGGTCGATGCTCTGCCCGCGCGCGAGCGGCGCCGTGATCTTCGCGAAAAACTCGTTGTTGTCGTTGATGTCTTCGTGGTACTGGACGGTGATGCCCGTCGCCTGCTGGAACTCGGGGATGGTCCGGTCATCGATATACAGAGGCCAGTTCGAGATGCGCAGCACTCGCTCATCGCGCGCGGACGATCGACAACCGGCGACACTGGTGCCGCCCAGTGCCCCCGCTGCCACCCCGAGCGTGGTGCCAAGGAAGCGCCGCCGGCTCCAGCGGCTCACGCCCCTGCTCCGTTTCCCGCAGGCGGGAGCAGGCGCGGAGCATCGGGGTCCCAGTCGACGAACACCTGCTGGCCCGGTACGAGCGTGGGGGTCCGAGCGTCCGGGCCGAGGTGGGCGACCAGTTCGGTCCCGTCGGCGGCGCGCAGCGCGCAATGCACGACCGGTCCTTGAAACACGACGTCGACGACCGTCACGGCCAGCGCTCCCGGCACCGGCGCGACCCCGACGCGCACGCGCTCGGGCCGCACCATGACGAGCGCTGTAGCCCCGGCTGCGGGCTTCCAGACGGGGGTCGCGAGCTGGACCGCGTGTCCCCCTGCGATCGCAACGCTGACTTGGGTGGCGTTCACGGCGGCGACGCGGGCGGGGAGCAGATTGGCCCGCCCCAGAAAGTCGGCCACGAAGACCGTGGCCGGGGAGTGATAGATGGCCTGCGGCGTGTCGATCTGCTCGATACGTCCTTCGGCCATCACCGCGATCCGGTCCGACATCGTGAGCGCCTCCTCCTGGTCGTGCGTGACGTAGAGGAAGGTGATGCCGACTTCGCGCTGGATGCGTTTCAGCTCCAGCTGCATCGCCTGGCGCAGCTTGAGATCGAGGGCCCCGAGCGGCTCATCGAGCAACAGCGCGACCGGGAAATTCACGAGCGCACGGGCGAGCGCGACGCGCTGTTGCTGCCCGCCCGACAACTGCGCCGGCCGCCGCGACCCGAGATCGGCGAGCCGCACGACGCCGAGCAGCTCGCCCACCCGGCGCCGGATCTCGCCTTCCGCGAGGCCTGTGCTGCGCGGGCCGAAGGCGACGTTGTCGTAGACCGAGAGGTGCGGGAAGAGCGCATAATGCTGGAACACCGTGTTGACCCGGCGCCGGTAGGGCGGCACGGCCGACACGTCCTGATCTTCCAGCAGCACGCGGCCCGCGGACGGCGTCTCGAAGCCGGCGATCAACCGCAACGTCGTCGTCTTGCCGCAACCGGAGGGGCCGAGCAGAGAAAAGAATTCGCCGCGCGCAATCGTGAAGTGCGCATCGTGCACGGCGGTGACGTCGCCGAACCGCTTGGCGACGTGCTCGAGCGTGACGGCCGGCCTGGCCGCGGGCGCCGGAGCCGGCGCTGCCACGCTAGCGCGCGGGGCGGCGCGCCGCGCGCGCCGGGTCCGACGGCTGGGCCTGCGACGGAACGGAGGACGGCGTTGCGCTCGACGCGACCGGCGTCCCCGGTGCCACGAGTCCGTAGCGCTCGGGATTGTTACAGATCACCGCCGCGGCGAGGATCTTGGGCACGTATTCCATCGTCTCCGTCGGCAGCAGCTTCATGCGATAGAGATGCCAGAAGTCGCGGTTCTGCTTCTTGAAGCCCCCCGGGGTCAACGCCACCTTGTGCAGCACGCCGCGCACGGCGTTTTCGCCGCGGTTGTAGCTCGCCATGGCGAGCATGAACGCATCCTCACCGAACTCGGCGAGCAGGTTGGCGAGGTGGCGCGCCGCGGCACGCGTCTGTTTGTCGACGTCGGTCCGCTCGTCCACCCTGTCGTCCACTTTGAGGCCCAGCTCGCGGGCACTCACCGCCATCATCTGCCACATCCCCACCGCGCCGGCATGGCTGTGCGCCTTGGGGTCGAACCGCGATTCGGTCCAGGCCACGTATCCCATGACGTCGGGAAGCTCGAGCGCCCGGAAGTCCCGCTGGATGGTCGGCCAGTACTGGACCTTGCGCTGGTAGACCAGGCGCAGCGTCTGCGGATCCTTGAGCATCTGGTTGATCTGATATTGCAGCCGTTCCTTGAAGATCGGCGGAACGGCGTAGGTGGTCGCGTCGAACTGGGCGAGGATGTTGCGGATCTCCTTGTCGAGCTCGTCGCCGGCATTCGCCGCCTCCTTGGCCTTGGCCTGGTCGGCCCGCGCCAGGTCGGCGAGCGTCCGCTCGGCGTTCGACGTGGCATCGAGGTAGCGCTGCTCCAGGAGCGCGAGCTTGGAGGAGTCCTGCTCCGCCTGCATCTGCTGCTGGATCTGGCGGATCTGTTCGTCGAAATGCCCCTTGGCGTCGAGCAACCGCGCGATTTGGCGGTGCTGGAAATAGATCACCGTCCCCATCACGGCGATCACGACCGTCGCGGCGGCCGTCACGATCCCGACCACCTTCACCCAGCGCTTCTTGGTCTGCTTCTTCACCACTTCGGACACTTCCTGCACCGCGGTGGCGATGTGGTCCATCGTCTTGCGCGAGCGCACGCCGCCCGCCTTGGCACGCTCCTCGGCGATGCGCTGGGCAGTCAGGGCGAAGATTTGGCCGGTCGCCGAAGCGCGGGTCCCCGCCTGCAACACCTTCTGAATCTCCGCGGCGTCCTGGGCGGGATCGTAGGTCGCGTCGATGACGATGTCGACCTGCACTTCGGGTCCGCCGGTGGCCCCGAAGCGGATCTTGTCGCCTGAGCGCAGCTCGACCTTCGAGATTTTCTTGCCGTTGACCCGGACGCCGCCGGGGGCATCGAGGTCGATCAGGTGGTAGGCGCCTTCTTTGAGCACGACGGCGGCGTGGTAGGGGGCGACGCGCGGCTCCTCGGCCGTGTCGTAGCGGATTTCACAATCGTGCCCTGTCCCGACGCGCAGCCAGCGCTTGTCGCTGCTGGACGTCGTGCCCTGAAGGGAGCCCTTCACATGCGTGAAGCGAATCATGGCGAGTGGTGGCGGAAGCTTACCGGCCGAACCCGAGGTGCGCCAGCCGGGAGACCTCGCGGGGTTCCGGCCCACGCCGTATCTTGGCGATCCCGGTCGTCGTCACTCTCACTCCGAGCGTCAGCAACTTATGATCGATATCCTCCTGGCCGTGCCCCGCCTTCCCCTCGCCGCCGCGTTGGGGGTGTCGCTCTTCACCTCAAGTCCGTCGCATCGCGTAACGCCTCCCGACGCGCAACGTGGAGTGCACGTCGATTCGGCCCGGCGCCTGGTGGTGATCACGCTGGGCCCCTTCGCCGTCGCGCCCGCGCCGCCGCTGATGAGTCACATGGCGATGCACATGGAGGGAGGAGATAGTCTGGTCAAGCGGATCTATTGGCCGATGACGACCCTGCTGCAGGGTCTGCGGATGGAAATCCTCGACGCATCAGGCAACCCCCTCCCCCGCCGTCTCATCCACCACCTCAACCTCGTCAACTTCGATCGCCGCCAGCTCGTCTACCCACTGGCGGAGCGGATGATGGGGTTCGGCCAGGAAACCGAGGACGTCTCGGTTCCACGCAGCATCGGACTCCCCATCAGCGCTGGGCAACGCGTGGGGGTGTTCGTGATGTGGGATAACGAAACCGGCCAGACGCTGCATGACGTGACGGTGCGGCTGACCTTCAACTGGGCCGCGGGAAACCTGCAGCCAAAACCGATCGCCGTCATGCCGTTCATCATCGACGCCAATCTCGTCGTGGCTGGCCATAACATCTTCGACGTCCCGCCGGGCGGTTGCACACGCCACTACGATTTTCGCTTCCCCGTCGATGGTCACCTGGTAGCGGTCAGCGGGCACCTGCACGACCACGGCATGTGGATCCGGCTGCTGGACCGCACGACGGGGCGGGTCGTCGTCACCGTGAACGCCAAGAGTGATTCGACGGGCCATGTGACAGGGATGACGCGCGAGCTGCTCGCACTGCGCGGGCAAGGGCCCCACCTCAAAGCGAATCACGAATACCGCCTCGAGACGCGCTACGCCAACCCGTCCGCCGACACGCTGCACGGCATGATGGCGTTGATGGTGGGCCTGTTCGCCCCGGACGACGCACACCGGTGGCCGAGCATCGACCCGGGCGACGGGGATTATCAGAAGGATCTCGCCGACATGCTGGGGCCCGCCGGTTGGGGCGACGTGGCACGCAGCTCCAACTGAGGAATCAGCCGAGGACTTCGCGGACCTTGCGCGCCAGCGTCTGGGGCGTGAACGGCTTCTGCAAAAAGGCGATTCCCGGCTCGAGCATACCGTGTCGGACGATCGCGTCATCGGTGTACCCCGACACGAACAGCACCTTGAGCCCCGCACGTTGCTGTTTCAACCGGTCGGCGAGCTGGCGTCCGCTCATCTCCGGCATGATCACGTCGGTGATGAGCAGGTGGATGGCGTCCGTCCGGGCCGCCGCCAGCGCGAGCGCCGCGTGGCCGTCGTTCGCCACGAGGACGGTGTAGCCGAGCCGCTTGAGGATCTCCTGGGCTACAGCGCGGACCCCCGAAGCATCCTCAGCGAGAAGGATCGTCTCCGTCCCGCCGTTGGTGAAGAGCGGGCGAGCTTCGGCGCTCGCCGGCGTCGCGTCGCCGACCCGCGGCAGGTAGACTTTGAAGCTCGTCCCGTGGCCGGGCTCGCTGTACACCCAGATGTATCCGTTGCTCTGCTTCACGATGCCGTACACTGTCGCGAGCCCCAGCCCCGTCCCCTTTCCCAATTCCTTCGTCGTGAAGAACGGCTCGAACAGGCGGGCTTTGGTCGGCTCATCCATGCCGCTCCCCGTGTCGGTGACGGTGACCAGGACGTACGAGCCCGACGTTACGACGGTGTGCTGGGCGGCGTAGGACGCCTCGAGGTCGATGTTGGACGTTTCGATCGTCAGCTTCCCGCCGTCAGGCATGGCGTCGCGAGCGTTCACCGCCAGGTTCATGATGACCTGCTCGAGTTGGCCCGGATCGGCCTTCACGTTGCCGAGGTCTGGGGCCAGGGTCAGCTGCAGCGCGACGTCCTCGCCGATCAGTCGCTGCAACATCTTCCCCGCCGCGGACAACACGTCGTTGAGATTGAGCACGCGCGGCTCGAGCACCTGCTGCCGGCTGAATGCCAGGAGCTGTCGTGTCAGCCCGGCGGCGCCGATGGCGGCGCGTTGAATTTCCTCGAGGTCGGCGCGACGCGGATCGGCAGCCGCCATGTCCTCGAGCAGCAGCTGGCTGTAGCTCGTGATGACGGTCAGCAGGTTGTTGAAGTCGTGCGCCACGCCGCCGGCGAGGCGTCCCACCGCTTCCATTTTCTGCGCCTGCCGCAGCTGTGCCTCGAGCGACCGCGTTTCGGTCACATCCTCCTGAATCGCCACGAAGTTCGTGATCGTCCCGGTCTCGTCCTTCACCGGGGCGATCGTCGCGGACGCCCAGTAGAGCTCCCCAGTCTTGCGACGATTCTGGTATTCCCCCCGCCAGGTGGCGCCCGACTGGATCGTGCTCCACAGCTGCCGGTATTGGTCGACGGAAGTCGTGCCCGATTTCAGCAACCGGGGATTCTTGCCCACCACTTCGTCGGACGCGTACCCGGTGATTTCCGTGAACTTGCGATTGACGTAGACGATGCGGCCGTCGGGATCGGTGATGATCACCGCCGTGGGACTCTGGCCGACGGCTGTCGAGAGCCGGCGGATCGTCTCGTCGGCCTGCTTCAAGTCGGTGATGTCCCGGGCCACGCCGACGAGGCCGATGATCGAGCCCTGCCCGTCGCGACGCGGCGCCTTGGACACGAGAAATCGGCGGACGCCCTGGCGCGTGGGCAGCGTCTCTTCGAACGTCATCGGGACACCTTCGCGCAGCACGCGCGCGTCGCTCTCCTGCACGAAGCGCGCAACGTCGGGAGGGAACACGGCCTCGGCACCGCGCCCCACCACCTCCGCCCGCTTGACCCCGAACAGCTCCGCAGTGGCCTGGTTGATGAGCAGGTAGCGGCTCTCGGAGTCCTTCACGAACACCGGGTCGCCCATT
>DASTHG010000069.1:0-6280 GCA_035718325.1 Gemmatimonadales bacterium
AGCACCTCGTCCGCCGTCTCGAGCGCGAAATCATCGTCCGCCCGCGGCCGCAGCCGGTGGCGGCTGCGCATGATGCCCTCCGCCTGGGACAGCGCCACGCGCATCTCGTCCTGCGAGTTGGCCTTCACGGCGAGCGCGTCGACCACGTGCGGCGCGTTGACGTAGCGTTTCAGGTCCGAGGTCGCCGGTACCACCGCGAACTTGTCGAGCGACAATCCGAACAGGTTGCCCTGCTTCTCGACCACGCCGATGACGCGGTAGGGAATGGAGAACAGCTTGATCTCGCGGCCCATGGGGTCGACGCCGGCGAACAGCTTGTCCGCGAGCTCCCACCCGATCACCGCGACCGGGGCGCCGGCTTGCACCTCTTGCGCGGTGAACGGCCGTCCCCGCTCGATCGTGAACGAGCGGATCGTGAAATAGTTCTCCGTCACGGCGCTCACCGCCACGCCCGTCACGTGCTTCGCGCCGGCGTACAGCGTCGTGAAGGTGGTCGATTCCCACGCCGTCGTGACGGGGACGGTGAGGCCCCGGGTCACCGCCGTCGCGTCGTCGTAGGTGATGTGCGGCCGGCGCCGCCACACGCGCCAGGTACTGTCGGTGACGTTGCCGAGCTGCACGTCGGGGAATTGCCGCAGCCGGAAGGTGTTGATGCCGAGGATCGTGCCGGCGAAGCGGTCGGTCATGTAGCGGTTCATGCCCTGGACCACCGAGACGACGGCGATCAGGAACATGACGCCGATGAAGACGCCGACAATGGAAAAGGCGCTCTTCAGCTTCTGCGCCCGGAGAGTCTGGAGAGCGAGACGGATCGCTTCGAAAAACGGCATGCGAAGCGCTAAACGCAGAATGCAGAATGCAGAATGGAGAATTCTGCATTCTCCATTCTGCATTCATCATTCATAGCGAAGCGCCTCGACCGGATCCAGCCGCGCCGCCTTACTCGCCGGATAGAGGCCGAACAGAATCCCCGTGAACGCCGCCGCGAACAGCGCGACGACGATCGAGAGAATCGGCACGTGGGCGGGGAAGTGCAGCCCGATGCGCAGCAGGAAGGAGACCAGACCGCCGGCGATCATGCCGCACACGCCGCCCGCGAGCGTCAGCGTCGCCGCCTCGACGAGGAACTGCCACTGGATCTCGCGCTTGGTGGCGCCCAACGCCTTGCGCACGCCGATTTCGCGCGTGCGCTCGGTGACCGAGATCATCATGATCGCCACCACGCCCACGCCACCCACCATCAGCCCGGCCATCGACAGGATGACCATCAGGATCCTCATCATCGCTGTCATCTTACCGATGTCGGCGAGATACTGTTCTTGCGAGACCACGGCGAAGTTGTTGGCCTGGCCGGGGCGCAGGCCGCGCGCGATGCGCAGCCCTTCGGTGACATCCTCCATCGCCTGCACGGTGGTGGCGTTTTCCGTCGGTCCCACCAGGAAGTCCATCCAGCCCTTCCAGTAGTTGACGTACTTCACCAGCGCGCCGTGCGGGATGTACACCTCGAACTGGTTGTCCTCGCCGAACAGGCTGGGAGGCGGGTTGAAGACGCCGATGACCTGATAGGGCATGGACCCGATCTTGATCGTGCGATCGAGCGGGTCGAGCCCCGCGAACAGCCAGTCCGAGAGTTTCTGATTGATCACGACCACCTGGGCGCCGGATTCGTCTTCCGCCGGCGTATACGAACGGCCGGGGAACACGTCCCCGCCGCCCACGTTCACCCAGTCGGCGCTGCGGCCGTGGACGCTCACCGACGACGTGCGGTGATCGCCGTACGACACCTCGATGCCCCCGGTGCCTTCGTCCAGCGCGAGGAACTGCACGCTGGGGAGCGCTTTGATGGCGCGGGCGTCGGCCATCGACATCGGCGGATTGTGGCGCCACGGGCAGTGCTCGTCGGTGTCGTCGCAGATCTGGATGCCGCCCGCATAATACCGGCCGACCCAGAAGGTCTTCGGGCCCAGCGTGTTGAGCTCGTCGCTCAGTCCCTTGTCGAAGCCGGAGATCAGGGCGCCGATCACCATCACCACCATCACGCCGATGGCCACGCCGAGCACCGTGAGCGCGGCGCGCACCTTGTTGGAGCGCAGCGAGTCGAGGGCAATGGCGATGCCTTCCAGGAGCGGAGTCATGGGATCACTCGTGCCGCAGCGCGGCGATGGGATCGAGGCGGGCGGCGCGGACCGCGGGATACACCCCGGCGACGACCCCGACCCCGCCGCCGACGACGATGCCGAGCACGATCGACGCGGGGGCGACGGTGGCGGGGAGCGGCGTCGCCACGTTGAGCACCACGGAGATGCAGATACCCGCGGCGATGCCCAGCGCGGCGCCCATCACCGCGATGGTGACCGCCTCGGCGAGGAACTGGCGCAGGATGTCACGCCGCCGGGCACCCAGCGACTTGCGGATCCCGATCTCCCGGGTGCGCTCGCTCACCGCCATCAGCATGATGTTCATGATCACGATGCCGCCGACGACGAGCGAGATCAGCACGATGCCGGGGCCGAAGATCATGAGAATACGCTCGATCTTGCCCCAGAAATTCAGCACCCCTTCCGAGGTCTCGAGGGCGAAGTTGTCGTCCTGGCGCGGGCGCAGGTGGCGGCGGCTGCGCATCACCGCTTCCGCCTCCTCCATCGCCTGGCGCATCTCGGGCTCGGAGTTGGCCTTCACCATCAGGGCGTCGATGACTCCGGGCGGGTTCACCTCGCGCTGGATCGGTGACAGGGCGGGGGCCACGACGAACTTGTCGAGCGAGATCCCGAACAGGTTGCCGCGTCGCTCCGCCACGCCGATCACGCGGTAGGGAAGCCCCTTCACGTGGATGTATTTGCCGAGCGGGTCGACGCCCTCGAACAGGCGATCGGCGAGGTCGTGGCCCAGCACGACGACCGAGACGCCCGCCTTGTCTTCCTGCGTAGTGAACGGCCGTCCTTCCTCGATCTTGATGCTGCGGATGTCGAAGTACTGCGTCGTCGCTCCGTTGAGCGAAACCTGGCTCACCTTCTTCATCCCGTACTCCACGTCGCCGCGGTCTTCCGACCACCACGCCGTCAGCACTGGGAGCGTCATCGCCGCGGTGACCGCGTTCGCATCCTCGAACGTGATGCGCGGCCGCCGCTGCCACGCCCGCCACACTGAATCCGACTCGTTGGGCGTGAAGTTCGGCCGCTTGCGCAGGTGGAACGTGTTCACTCCCACGAGCGTGCCGGCGAACTTGTCGGTCATATAGGTGTTGACGCCGTTCACGATCGAGCAGGAGCCGATCAGGAACGCCACACCGATGAACACGCCGATGAGCGCGAAGCTGCTCTTCAGCTTCTGCACCCGCAGCTGGCCGAACGCGAGCCGGATCGCCTCGATGAACCCCACGCTACGCGGCCTTGAGCTGGTCGGTCGCGATCAGCCCGTCACGCAGCGTCACGACGCGCGCGGCATGGGCCGCGATGTCGGCTTCGTGCGTCACCATCACGACGGTCTGGCCCTGGCGGTGCAGGTCGCCGAATACGCTCATGATCTCCTGGCTGGTCGTCGAGTCGAGGTTCCCCGTGGGCTCGTCGGCCAGCAGGATGCTCGGGCTATTGACGAGCGCGCGCGCGATCGCGACGCGCTGCCGCTGCCCGCCCGACAGCTCGTTCGGCTTGTGATCCATGCGATCGGCCAGGCCGACGCGCGACAGCGCTTGGGCCGCCTTGTCGCGCCGCTCACGCGACGCGAGCCCGGCGTAGATCAGCGGCAGCTCGACGTTGTGCAGCGCCGACGCGCGCGGCAGCAGGTTGAAGGTCTGGAACACGAACCCGATTTCCTTGTTGCGGATGCGCGCCAGGTCGTCGTCCGCCAGATCGGAGACCTTCTGGCTGTTGAGCCAGTACTCGCCCGCGGTCGGCGTGTCGAGGCACCCGATCAGATTCATGAGCGTCGATTTTCCCGAGCCCGACGGGCCCATCACCGCCACGTACTCGTTGCGGCGGATCTGCAGATCGACCCCGCGCAGCGCGCGCACCATTTCCGACCCCATGTCGTACTCACGCGCCAGCTTGTGCGTGAGGATGACGATGTCGGGGAGCGGTGTGTCGCCGGTGCGAAAGTCCTGCGGCCGGCTCACGTCGCGGCCCGGTGCGTCGTGTCCGCGGGGGCCTTCATCGCCCGCACGGGCGACCCTTCCTTCAGGTCGCGGATCGCCTGGTACGGCCCCGCCACGATCTGCTCGCCTTCTTTCACACCCGAGAGCACCTCGAAGTACTCGTCGCCCGCGATGCCGACCTGGACCGGCCGGAACGTCGCCTTGCCGTTCGTGACGATGAACACGCCCTCGGTGTCCTTCTTCCGGCCGACCGTGGCGGTGTCGCGCCGCGTTTCCGGCTTCACCGGCGTATTCTCGCGCACCGTGAGCGCGATGATCGGAATCGCCAGCGCTTGCTTGCGGGTGTCGGTGACGATGCGCGCCGTCGCCGACAGATCGGGGCGCACGTCGTGGGGCGGATTGATGAGCGTGATCTCCACCTCGTAGTCGACGGCGCGGTCGTTCGTGCCCGTCGCCGCGGACGCCGCCGCCTGCGCCAGGAGCGCGCTGTTGGCGATCTTCGTCACCCGGCCCACGAACACCGTGTCGGGGAAGGCGTCGATCGACACTTCGACCGAATCGCCCAGTTTGACCCGCACCACGTCGGTCTCGTCCACGTTCACCTTCGTCTGGATCACCGAGAGATCGGAGACGGTGAGCAAGAGTCCCACGTCCTTCGAAAACGTGCCGGGCACCGCCATCTCGCCTTCCTCGACGGCGAGGCGGGTGATGCGGCCGGTCATGGGTGCCACGATGTGCGTCTTGGACAACTGGTCGCGCGCCGACTGCACGCCGGCGCGGGCCTGGTCGACCTGGTGCGCCGCCGAGTTGGCGACGGCGTCGGCGACGTTGGACGCCGTCTGCGCCTGCTCGAGCTGCTCGTCTGAGATGAGGTTCGCGTTCTGCTGCTTCAGCTGCTTGGCCCGCTCCAGCGCCCGGCGCGACTGGTCCCGGCTCGCATTGGCCTGGACGCTCGCCGCCTGGGCCGACGCGTAGCTCGCTTGCGCCCGCTCGAGCTCCGCCTGGTAGATGGTCGGATCGATCTGCAGCAGGAACTGGCCCTTTTGCACCAGGTCGCCTTCGTGCACCGCGAGCTTTGTGATGCGGCCCGTGATGTCGGGGCTCACGTCGACCTTGGTCTTTGGTTGGATCTTGCCGCTCGCCGTCACCGCCGCGACCAAATCGCGCCGGCCGACTTTCTCGAAGCGGACTTCCGCTCCGCGCTCGCGCTTGGCGCTGGCGCTCATGACGATCAACCCGCCCACGAGCACGACGCCGACCACGCCGATTGCGACCTTGCCTGCCTTGGACATGTCCTGTTCCTTCCGGTTAGCGCAACGGCCGGCCGACCGCAGCTTCGAGCTGGGCCACCGCCTTGTGGTAATCGTATACAGCACCGATGTAGCTGGTCTCCGCCTGCAGCTGCGTCACCTGGGCCTGCAGCAGGTCGAAAAACGTTCCCGACCCGACCCGGTAGCGGTCGGTAGCGAGCTGCAGCTCCTCGCGCGCCAGGATGCGGTTCGTATCCTGGATCGCGACCGACTGAAACGCCGTCTGCAGCGTGTAGTAGGCCAGGCTCACTTCGGTCTGCAGCCCCAGCGCCCGTGCCCGCACGCTCTCCTCGAGGTTCTGCTGTGTGGCCTTCGCCTGGGAGACCGTCTGCGCCTGGCCGAAGTTGGACCACAACGGCAGCCTGACGGTGAATTGCGCCTGGAACGGTTGCCCGATGAAGTTGAACGGGAAGATGTGGTTCTGATCCCGAAGCGCCTGCTCCTGGCTGCTCGTCCACACGTACCCCGAGCAGCTCTGTGTCGGAAGCCCGTTGTTCTGCCGGATCGTATTGTTGTCCTGGCACGCGGTGTACTGTTGCTGCGCCCCGAGCGCGCTCTGATTGACCAGGCTGTTCAGGTCGCTCCCGTGCGCGAGCTGCTGCGTGAACCCCGACCATCCGGCGGACAGCTCGAGGCTTGGCCCCCAACTCGAGCTGGCCGATTTCACCCCCCATGACGCCGAGCGCTCTCGCGCCCGCAGCGCCAGCAGGGCGGGGTTCTGCGCTTCCGCCATCGCCAGCACATCGTCCAGCTTCCACGGCAGGCTCAGGCTTTGCCCAGGAAACTCAATGAGGGAAAGTTCGGTGGATTCGACGACTGGCGTTTACCGTCCATCAAAGAACTCTATTCGCTCTTCGACGGGCGAGGCACGGACCCGAGC
>DASTHG010000070.1:0-6579 GCA_035718325.1 Gemmatimonadales bacterium
CGCGCGGGCGCTGGCGGCGCGGGGAGCCCGCGCGGTGTTGTTCCCCACGATCGAGGTCCGGCCGGTCACCGATCTCTCGAGATTGGACCGGGCGATCGACACCCTCTCCACGTACGATTGGATCACCTTCCCGAGTCCCAACGCCGTCGACGTCGTGTTCGACCGCTTGCTGGGGCGCACGGTTCTGCTCCCGCCTCACGTGCGGATTGCCGCAGTCGGTCCAGGCACCACCCAGGCCCTCGAGGCGCGAGGCGCCCGCGTCGATTTCATGCCATCGGAGTTTGTCGGCGAGCAGCTCGGTCGCGAGCTCACGCCGGTCGATGGTTTGCGAGTGCTCCTCCCGCGCGCGGCACGCGGGCGCGAAGCGCTGGCGATCGAGCTGGCGCGGCGCGGGGCCAGCGTCGACGAGGTGGTGGTGTACGACACGCTCCCGGCGCACGTCGATCCGCGGGACCTGGTGGAGCTCGAGCAGGGCGTGGATGTCGTCACGTTCACGAGTCCCTCGACGGTCGAGAACTTCTTCGCATTACTGGGCGCGCGTGCCGTGACGGTGGTGGGGGGCGCCTCCGTCGCGTGCATCGGTCCGGTCACAGCTTCGGCGGCTCGCGCGATGGGGCTCACGGTGCATCTCGAGCCCGCCGAGCACTCGATCCCGGGCCTCGTCGCCGCGCTCGACGGGCAGGACGGGCGATGACGGCGCGCCCGCGGCGACTGCGCTCCAGCGCGGCATTGCGCCGGCTGGTGCGCGAAACGCGCCTCGACCCCGGCAGGCTCATTTACCCGCTGTTCGTGACCGATGCGGCAACCGCGGTACAACCGATCGCATCGATGCCGGGCATCTCACAATGGCCCGTGGGGGATGTGGCACGGGAGGCGCGCGAGGCCGCAAACCTCGGGATCGGGGCGGTCCTGCTCTTCGGCATTCCCGCCACCAAGGACGCCGCGGGAAGCGGCAGCTACGATCCCGACGGAGTGGTGCAACGGGCGGTTCGACAGCTGAAGGGCACGATCCCCGATCTCCTCGTGATCACGGACGTGTGCCTGTGCGAGTACACCGACCATGGGCACTGCGGATTACTCAACGGCTCGGGCGCCGCCGCGCAGAACCCCCACCTCGCCGCGGACTATGTCCTGAACGATGAAAGCGTGGCGGTCCTGGCGCGCATCGCGGTTTCGCACGCCGCAGCCGGTGCGGACATCGTGGCCCCCTCGGCGATGCTCGATGGGATGGTGGCCGGCATCCGCGCTGCGCTCGACCGTGCCTGCTTCGCGAGCCTCCCGATCCTCTCGTATTCCGCGAAGTTCGCTTCCGCGTTGTACGGACCGTTTCGCGACGCCGCGCAGGGGGCTCCCAAGCACGGCGACCGTCAGACGCACCAGATGGACGTCGCCAACGCGCGCGAGGCGCTGCACGAGAGCGCCCTCGATGTCGCCGAGGGGGCGGATCTGCTGATGGTCAAACCGGCACTGCCCTACCTCGACGTCGTGCGCGCCACGCGCGATCGCTTTCCCGATCAGGTGCTCGCCGCCTACAACGTGAGCGGGGAGTACGCGATGGTGAAGGCGGCGTCCGAGCGCGGCTGGATCGACGAGCGCCGGGCGGTGCTCGAGATCCTCACCGGGATTCACCGGGCGGGCGCCGATCTCATCATCACCTATCACGCCAAAGATGCCGCGCGCTGGCTGCGCGAAGCCTGAGGGGACGAACCCATGCCCGACGCTACGCCGCAAACCTTCAACCACTTCGCCGTCGTGCGGTTCACCGAGGCGTACTGGAGCGCTCCACGCGACGAGCGCCAGCGCGGGTTGTGCCGTTGGCTCGAGGCGTTGCGAGCCGAGGTGGAGGCGCTGCATTGCTACCAGGTGTTCGGTGTGGAAGCGGGGAGCGATCTGATCGTGTGGTCGGCGATCGCCGGCGACGACGTGACCATCCCGACACGGTTCTTCGCAGCATTCGCAGCGGCGCTGGCGCCGCTGCGTGCGCAGGCGACGCTCACCACTGCGCTGTGGGGCTTCACACAGTCGTCCCAATACACCAAGACCCGCTCGCGCCAGGAAATCGATCCGTTTGACCCGGAACGGCAGCCCTACCTGGTGATGTATCCGTTCACGAAGACGGCGGCGTGGTACCAGCACGACCGCGACGCGCGGCGCGACATGATGATGGAGCACATCAAGATCGGCAAGCAGTACGAGGACATCACCCAGCTGCTGCTCTACTCGACCGGAGTACAGGATCAGGAGTTCGTGGTGGTGTACGAGACCCGCGATTTGCTGCGCTTCTCCCGGCTCGTCACCGATCTGCGCAGCACCGCCAGTCGCCCCTATACCGAGCGCGACACCCCGCTCCACACCGCCATCTACCAGCCCGGGCTCGAGGCTCTGCAGCGGTGGCTGTGATGCTGGCCGCGGCTCGCCGCCAGCGCGTGCCGCACACTCCCGTCTGGTTCATGCGGCAGGCCGGCCGCTACCTCCCAGAGTACCGCGCCGTGCGCGAGCGCCATTCGCTGCTCGAGATCTGCGCCGCTCCACCGCTCGCGGCAGAAGTCACGCTGCAGCCGGTGCGCCGCCTCGGCGTCGATGCCGCGATCCTGTTTGCCGACATTTTGCTGCCGCTCGTCCCCATGGGTTTGGAGCTCAGCTTCGCTGAGGGCGAGGGCCCGGTCATCACGAACCCGGTCCGCGGCGCTGCCGACGTCGCACGCCTGGCTCCCGTCGACGTGCGCGATGCCCTGGCGCCGGTGCTCGAGACGGTCCGCCTGGTGCGCCGCGAGCTCGATCCTGGGACGCCGCTGATCGGGTTTGCGGGTGCGCCGTTCACCGTCGCCTGCTATTGCATCGAGGGCGGATCGTCCCGGCACTTCGTGACAGCCAAGCGGCTGATGTATGAGGCGCCGGCGGCGTGGCACGAGCTGCTGCGCCGGCTCGTCGTGGTGCTGGGTGACTACTGCGCGGCACAAGTGGAGGCCGGAGCCCAGGCGCTGCAGTTGTTCGACAGCTGGGTCGGGGCCCTCAGTCCTGATGACTACAACTGCCACGTGCTGCCCTATTCGCGGCAGCTGTTCGATCGCCTCCGCACCCTCGAGGTGCCGTTGATTCACTTCGGCGTCGGGACCGGGTCGCTGCTCGAGCTGATGCGCGACGCCGGGGGTGACGTGATCGGCGTCGACTGGCGGGTGCCCCTCGACGAGGCCCGCGAGCGCATCGGTCCCGGTCACGCCGTGCAGGGCAACCTCGATCCCGTCGCGTTGTTCGCTCCCCTGCCGGAGCTGCAGACCAAAGTGCGGGACATCCTGCGCCGGGCCGGCGACGGCACGGGACACATCTTCAATCTCGGGCACGGCATACTGCCGCACACACCGGTGGATCACGTCCGCGCTGTCGTGGACCTGGTGCACGAGCTGACGGCCCGATGAGCGCACCGATCGGCGTGCTCGTCATGGCCTACGGCGGCCCCAACTCCCTCGCCGAGGTGGAGCCGTACCTGCTGGACGTGCGCGGTCACCGCCCCACACCGGCGCACGTCGTCGATGAAGTGAAAAGCCGCTATGCCGCCATCGGCGGCCGCTCGCCGATTCTCGAAAAGACGACCGCGCAGGCCCGAGCGCTCGAAGCGGCATTGGGCGGCAACGGCCATTTCAAGGCGGTCGTCGGGATGCGCCATTGGCAGCCGCGAATCGCCGCGGGGCTCGCGTCGCTGGCCGACGCTGGTGTCGAGCACGTGGTGGGCCTGGTCATGGCACCGCACTACTCGGCGCTCAGTATCGAGGTGTACCTCAAGCAGGTCGAGGCCTCGCGCGGGAGCCTTGCCATCGCTCCGGTGCGCGAGTGGCATCTCCTTCCCGGCTTTCTCGTGGCGCTGGAAGACCGCATCACGGAAGCGCTGGACCGTTTCCCCGAAGCGCAGCGTGACACGGTGCCGCTGCTCTTCACGGCGCACAGCCTCCCCCAGCGTATCCTCGAATCCGGAGATCCCTATCCCGCGCAGCTCGCCGCGACGGTCGCGGCGGTCCTTCTGCGCCTGGACACGCAAGGTCAAGGCCGGGTGCACCGCTTCGCTTATCAGTCGGCGGGACGCACCGCCGATCCGTGGCTCGGTCCCGATGCGGGCACCGTGATCGAGGAGCTGGCGGCGCTCGGACACCGCACCGTGCTGGTGGTGCCGATCGGGTTCACCTGCGAGCACGTCGAAGTGCTGTACGACGTCGATCTGGAGCTGCGACGCCGGGCCACGGGGCTCGGGGTTCACCTGGAGCGCATCGTGATGGTGAACGATCACCCGGCGATGATCGATGGACTGGCGGATCTGGTGCGACGCACCGCCGCGGGCCAGGGGTGGATGTGATCGCCATCATCGGCGGCGGCATCTCGGGCCTCGCCGCCGCGCTGCGCCTCCACGAAGCGGGCGTCCCCTTTCTCCTTATCGAGGCCGAGTCGCGCCTCGGTGGCAAGATCCTCACCGAGCGGGTCGGGGGCTTTATCGTCGAAGGCGGGCCCGACTGCTTTCTCGCCTCCAAGCCGGACGGCGCCGCGCTGGTGCGTCGCCTCGGACTCGAGGCACGGCTGTGCTCCACTGACCCGACGCACCGCGGTACCTACGTGCGCCGCAATGGACGGCTGCATCGGCTGCCCGAAGGGCTGAGCGGACTCGTGCCGACGCGGGTGGGCCCGCTGCTCTCGACCCGCGTGCTGACACCGCTGGGGCGTCTGCGTGCGACCCTCGAGCCGTTCATCAAGGCGGGCGAGCGGAATGCCGACGAGACGATTGCCAGCTTCGCGCGTCGGCGGTTCGGACGTGAGGCCTACGACTGGCTCATCGAGCCATTGCTCTCGGGGATCTACGCCGGCGACGGCGAACAGCTTTCGCTCGCAGCCACCTTCCCCTTGCTGGCCGAGCTCGAACGACACGAGGGCAGCGTGCTGCGGGCGATGGCGCGGCGCCGATCGGGGACCGCCGGCTTCGTGACGCTGTTGCGCGGGATGGCCGAGATGGTGGAGGTACTGACGCGACGCCTGCCGGGCGAGCAGCTGCTGCTCGGCTCGGCGGTCGTCGCGCTCGAGCCGCGCGGTGCGGCATTCCAGATCGAGCTGGCACATGGCCCCGCAGTCGCCGCCGATGGCGTGATCCTCGCGGTCCCCGCCCCGGTCGCGGCGCGCCTGGCCGATCACATCGATCGCGCGCTGGGCGACGAGCTGCGCGGCATTCCATTCGTCTCGACGGCAACGGTTTCGCTGGGCTATGCCCCCGGCTCCCTGCGGCAGCCATTGCGCGGCTACGGGTTTCTGTCGCCGCGCGCCGCGGGCGGGGCGATCGTCGCCGGCACCTGGACGTCGAACAAGTTCCCGAGCCGGGTGCCTGGCGGCGCGACCCTGGTGCGCTTCTTCGTGGGACGCGCCGGCGCCGAGCGCACCCTCGAGCAACCCGACGACGCGCTCATCCACTTGGCTCGTTCCGAGATGGCGCGCATCGCGGCGGTGTCGGCGACACCGGCGTTGGCGCGTGTGTTCCGGTGGCCGCAGTCGATGCCGCAGTACGTCGTCGGCCATCGCGCCCGGCTCGACCGCATCGCCCAGCTCGTCGCGCGCCACCCCGGGCTGTCGCTCGTGGGCGCGTCGTACTCGGGCGTCGGGATCCCGGACTGCATCGCGTCGGGTTGGACCGCAGCGGGAGATGCAATGGCGCAGATCGGTGCGGCAGCGTGACGCTCGACTCCGGAGCTCGCGCCCATGCCGGCTCGGCAGCGCTGTTCCGGGAAGCGCAGCGCCTGCTCCCCGGAGGAGTCGATTCTCCGGTCCGCGCCTTTCGTGCCGTCGGGCTCGAGCCGCGGTTCATCGCCGAAGCCGCCGGCGCTTACCTCGTCGACGTGGATGGCCGGCGCTACGTCGATTACATGCTGTCGTGGGGACCGCTGATCCTCGGCCACGCGCACCCGGCGGTGGTGGAAGCGATTTGCCGGACCGCGGCGCGCGGTACCAGCTTCGGCGCGCCGAGCCCACTCGAGCTCGATCTCGCCCGGCTCGTCCAGCGCTCGGTGCCGAGCATGGAGCTGGTGCGGTTCGTGAGCTCGGGGACTGAGGCCACGATGAGCGCGTTGCGCGTCGCGCGCGCGTTCACCGAACGGGCCAAGATCGTCAAGTTCGCCGGATGCTACCACGGCCACGCCGATCTGTTGCTCGTGCAGGCGGGGTCGGGCGTTGCGACCCTCGGACTCCCCGACTCCCCCGGCGTCCCTGCCGGGACCGTGGCCGACACCCTGGTGGCGCCGTTCAACGACGTCGCTGGAGTGGAGCGGCTGTTCGCGGAGTTCCCGCGCGACATTGCCGCCGTGATCGTGGAACCGGTCGCGGGCAATATGGGTGTGGTCCTGCCGGCGCCGGACT
Organism: Gemmatimonadales bacterium; assembly: GCA_035718325.1. Lineage (GTDB taxonomy): Bacteria > Gemmatimonadota > Gemmatimonadetes > Gemmatimonadales > GWC2-71-9 > DASTHG01. The sequence goes on from DASTHG010000070.1 coordinate 6,382, forward strand.
TCCTCGAGCGGCTGCGGGCGATCACGCGCGATCACGGCGCGCTGTTGATCTTCGATGAAGTGATGACGGGGTTCCGGGTACACCCCGGCGGCGTGCAGGGACAGCGCGGCATCAGCCCCGATCTGACGACGCTCGGCAAGGTGATCGGCGGCGGGCTTCCGGTCGGCGCGTACGGCGGGCGGCGCGACATCATGGAGC
>DASTHG010000071.1:0-2146 GCA_035718325.1 Gemmatimonadales bacterium
GTGCGTCTGCCGGAACGCCAGCACGTCGGTCTCGCTCGTCGTGTGCTCGTAACCGACCCACTGCTGGCGGCCCTTGGGCTTGACCTGGACCCATTCTCCCGCGCGTGCCGTCCGCATCGCAGGGCCGCCACCGCGCGCCGCGCGCGAGCGTGCGCGCTGCGCCCCCAAGGCGCTCTCGAATCCGGCCACGTCGACCGCCTGATTCCGCTCGGCCGCGATGAGTTGCGTCAAATCGAGGGGAAATCCGTAGGTGTCGTACAGCCGGAAGGCATCCTCGCCGCTGATCAACGCCGACCCGCTCAGCTCGTCGAGTCGTTTCAGGCCCCCCTCGATCGTCTCGAGAAAGCGGTCCTCTTCGGCACGCGTGACGCGGGCAATGTGCGTGCGCTTCGCCTCGAGCTCGGGGAACACACCGCGCATCTCGTCGACCACGCGGTCGGTCAGCTCGACCAGGGTCGGCTCGCGCCGCCCCAGGAGCCAGGCGTACCGGACGCCGCGCCGCAGGATGCGCCGCAGCACATAGCCGCGTCCATCACTTGTGGGATAAACGCCGTCGCCGAGCAGGAAGGCGACTGCGCGTGCATGGTCGGCGAGCACGCGATAGGGCGCACCCGCGGGCCCACGGTCGTAGGGGAGGCCGACGACTTCCACCGCCCGTTGGATGATGGGAGCAAAGAGGTCGATATCGAAATTCGAAGGTACGCCCTGCATGACCGACGCGATGCGCTCGAGCCCCGCCCCGGTGTCGACGGAGGGCTTGGGCAGCGCGAGCCGGGACCCGTCGGCCTGGAGGTCGTACTGCATGAAGACGAGGTTCCAGATTTCGAGCATCTGCCCCGCGTCGTTCAGCCGCACGAACTCGTCCGTTGAGACTTCGCCCCGCCCGCGCTCGTGACGCGGCCGCAGGTCGACGTTCAGCTCGGTGTTCGGGCCAGCGGGGCCGGTGTCGGCCATCTGCCAGAAGTTGTCCTTGTCGCCCAAACCGAAGATGCGGCTGTCTTTGATCCCCGTGATTTTGCGCCACAGGGCGCGCGCTTCGTCGTCGGAGTGGTGGACGGTGACGTAGAGGAGGTCGGGGTTTAGCCCCAGCCAGTCTTTGCCGGTCACCCACTCCCAGGCGAACTCGATCGCCTCGGCCTTGAAGTAGTCGCCGAACGAGAAGTTGCCGAGCATCTCGAAGAACGTGTGGTGCCGAGCGGTGTGACCTACCTGTTCCAGGTCGTTGTGCTTGCCGCCGGCGCGGACGCACTTCTGGCTCGTGACCGCCCGCGCATAGTCGCGCCGTTCCAGGCCCTGAAACACCCGCTTGAACTGCACCATGCCGGCGTTGGTAAACAGCAGTGTGGGGTCGTCGGCGGGGACGAGGCTCGAGCTGGGCACCTCCCGGTGCCCGCGGGCTGCGAAGTACTGGATGAACTTGGCGCGGATGTCGGCCGACTTCATCCGCTCAAATATAGTGCGGGCCCGGACGGCGGCTCTTGGGGACCGGACAACAGCTCCTCCACCACACTCCGCACCGCTGCCCCCTGGTAACCACGCCTTGCGAGATAGGCGAGCAGGCGGCGCCGCTTGGCGGTCTGTGGCAATGCGCCGAGCTGGCGGGCGCGACGCTCGGCGACCTGGCGCAGGACGGCGGTTTCATCGATGCCTTCCGCGTCGAGCGATGCCGTCACCGCCGCTTCCGCGATGCGCTGATCCACGCCCTGGCGCCGGAGATCCTGCAACAACCGAATCCTTCCTCGACCCTGCTGCACCCGTGTCGCGACGAAGTGCTCGGCGAAGCGCCGGTCGTCGAGCAGGTCCTGCGCGGCGAGCCGCTCCAGCGCGGCGTCGACCGCGGCGCCGGGGTGCTGCTTTTTCATGAGCCGGCGCCGCAGGTCGGCGCGGGCGTGAGGGCGCCGCGTCTGGGCCCGCACCGCGGCCCGATACGCCGCTTCGATGTCGGCGAGCTGCTGCAGCACGCTGAAGGTCTGGGGGTCGATCGCCGCGCCGCGCGCGATCTCGAGCGGCGCGAGTGCCGCCGCAGGGAGGGATGCAAATCGCCCCCGATCCACCTCGACCACCTGATAGCCAGGCTGGCGCGGATCGGGGGCGAGATTCGTCACGACCGGCACGTCACTCCTCGCCGCTGGACGACTCCTCCTCG
>DASTHG010000072.1:0-7090 GCA_035718325.1 Gemmatimonadales bacterium
TCGCCAGCGTGGGGACATTGTCGTGGCTGCTCGTGTACCCGCTCGAAACCCAGGCGGAGTACGCGTGGGTGAAGCCGTTCACGCGGGGATTCTACATCGTGCTGCTCCCCGCGATCGTGATGCTGTGGCTCGCGATCGGCAAGCGGGTGGCGCAGTACGGCGTCACCGAGCGGCGCTACTTCATGATCGTGCTGTCGGTGTGGTGGGCGGGAATCGCGATCTACTACACGCTCGGCAAGTCGCGCAACATCAAAGTGATTCCGGCGACGCTGTGCGCGCTCGGGCTCCTGACATTCCTGGGCCCGTGGGGAGCGTATCGCGTGTCGCTCGCGAGCCAGCGGGGAAGGCTCGACCATCTGGTGGCGCAGTACGGGCTGCGGCCACGGGCAGCACCCCACGAAGTGCCGTTCGATGATCGCAAAGAGGTCGCCGCGACGCTGCGCTATCTGCTGGAGCGCGGAGATGGGAAGGCGATCGCGGCGCGGTTCGGCGGCTCGGCGGCCGCAAAACCGGTGGATGTAGAGTCACGCGTGCGGTCGATCATGGCGAGCCTCGGCGTCGCGTACGTCAATCAGTGGCAACGCTCGGACAGCATGGAAACGTTGTCGCTCTCATCCAATTTCGATAAGACGCCGATCCGGATCGCGGGTTACACCTATGTGGTGCATCTCTCCAACCAGTCGGTGGGGGACTCGGTGGAGATCGAGCGCGGCACCTTCCTTTCTTATGTAAAAGGGCAGAACGCCTTCCGGGTGACGACGAACGGACGCTCCGTGCTCGACATCCCGTTGCAACCGATTCTCGATCGCGCCGTGGCGTACCGCCGGCAGCGCGACAGCTACTCCGTCCCGCGATCCTTGTTGCAAACGGAGGCCGTCGCCGGATCCGCAGCTGGCGCGGTGTACCTCACCAGCCTGTACGCAACCCGGCAAGGCGACGCGTGGTCGATCACGTCCTACAACGCCGAGTTGTACCTCCGCTTGCGCTAGCCTCCGATCAGTTCCGGTCGGAGTGATGCTCCTCGTGTTCCGGCATTTCCTCGTGCTCTTCCCTCATGTGCATCTGCATCATGTCCGCCCAGCCATCCACCCGCCCGCGTTGCGCATCGGTGAGCAGCGCGCGCGCCTGAGCCGCCGCCACCAGCATGGCCCAATGCGCCCGGCCCATGGCGGCATGTGCTTCCTGGAAGTGCTGCTTCAGGGCGGTGGTGTCCGGAGCGTTGGCTTTCATGGTCTGGGCCAGCGCCCCCATGTGGGTTTCAATACCTGAGTGGGCGGCGTCGTGTGCCGCTTTCGCGGCGTCGCGCAGCGCCGTGAGGCGGGTGACCTGCTGCGCCGTCAGCTCCAGCGCATCTTTGCGCGCCAACAGGTGATCGGGCTCGAACGCCATCGTGCGCATCATCGGGCCCATCATTTCCATCATCCCCGTCATCATCTGGCCCATGCCCATCTCGCCATGGCGCTGCATCGGCATGGCCGGCTTTGCGCTGTCGGGCTGCTGCGCCGCGAGCGGAGCCGCGACCACGAGTGCCATCAACACGAACATGCGGTTCATCGAACTGCCCCCTGTGAGTAGTGTATCCGGTATAAAGGTAGTGGCACCGGTCGGCGTCGCTGGCGACTTGCGTGAAGATTCCTACATTGTGGGACATGCTCGTGCCACGCGTCGCCACTTGCCCTTTGGCTCTTGTCGCCCTGTTCGTCGCGGGGATCCCTGTGCGCAGTGCGGCGCAGGACTGCGCCGGCGGTACGTTCCTCGTTTCCTCTATCGGGGTCGTGGGATTGGCCGTGCTCGACATCGCGACCGCGCCGGCATCGGTGCGGCACTACAATGAACGACAGCTCGCCATCGCCCCGATCGTGAACCTGCGAAACGGATTCTATGGGGTATCGGTCTCGTTCGCGCTCGGCAGGCGGCGGCCGCCGCTACCGCTGCAGGCGCCACCCCACTACAAATCGCCGACCACGGGATTGTTGTTGTCACTCGGCAGCACGACGATTCCAGCAGGAGTGGGAATTCTCACGAGCTCGACCGGCGGAGCCTGGATGTTTCTCGGCGGCATCGTCGTGGGGCCGAGCGTCGGGCATTTCTACGCGGGGCAGGTGGCTCGGGGACTGGGCACGGCGGGGTTGCGGGCGGGGATCGCGGCGGTGGGGATCTCGTCGCTGGTCGGGTGCTTCAACGACTGAAGACTCGAACGGCGTGAGCAGTGAACGGTGAACGGTGAACGGCGACTTCCATTTCATACCGTTCACCGTTCACCGTTTACCGTTCACGCTTTTTGTTTCAGCGCGTCTTTTTCGCCGGAGCGGGGGCTGCGGCCGGCATCAGGGCCGGCACGTCGCTGTTCCAGATGTCCTGGGCGAGGAGCCACTTCCCGCTGTCCTGGACCCAACGCACGATGTACTTGCCGGAGTCCGCGGTGGGGAAGCCTGGAGGCGGGGTGGCGCCGGCGCCCCAGGTCCAGTTCCAGCGTCCCATCTCGGTTGCACTGGAACCGCTGCCCCACACCGCCACGGCCTTCAACGTCAGTGTCGGCTTAGCGGTGTTGAGCGTGGCGAAGAAAGCGCGCACCGAATCACGGCCGTGGATGGCAGCCATGTTGGGCGGCATGATCACGGCGTCGGCGGCATAGAAGTCGGCGAGCGAATCGGCGTGCCCGGTGGAGGTGAGCCGGGGCCAGTTGGCGTTGATGGCGTCGATCGCCGTACGGGCGGCGGCGGAGGTGTCGGGCGGCGGGGTCGCGGCCGGCTTGCAGGCGGCCAAGGCCAGCGCCGTCGCGGCCAGGGAAGCGGAAAGGCGCATCGGGACCTCGTGGGTGAGTGAGGGCGACGAGGATAGAGGAGGGATTGGCGAGGCGCAAGGCGCGATTATCTTGCTGAGCCTCGGGATCCCTCGCCGCCACGGTCTTTCCGGCGTCGGTTGGGCCTCGGCACGAGGCGGCTCGGGACAGGCTCCGCGCCCTAAAGGACTAGCAGTCCGGTAGCTTTAGTCGGGTTGGCATCTATTTTCTGGATCATCGGGACCCCTCGCTTCGCTCGGGGCAGGCTCCGCGCAGTCCGGTAGCTAGAGGGTTGGCTTCTATTTTCTGGATAATCGGGACGTAGCGCAGTCCGGTAGCGCACCTGAATGGGGTTCAGGGGGTCGCGGGTTCAAATCCCGCCGTCCCGACTCGGCCCCCGCGAAAGCGGGGGCCGTGTCGTGTCGGCGCGCTATTCAGATTTGCAGGCCCCGCAGGTACGGAACGCTTGCCCGCATCATGTCCAGGTTCATCTCCACGAAGTAATTCCGGATGCCGCCCATCCTGGCCGCCGTGAAGATCTTCTTCCAGTCCAGCGTGTCCTGCCCCACCGGCATGATCTTTCGAGTGTTCGCGGACCAGCCTTGTACGTGCATAGAGATAAAGCGCCCGGGGTACTTGGTGAAATACTCCGCGGCGTCGTAGCCCTGGCGGATGGTCGAGACCTGGAACTGGAACTTCACCAGGTCCGACTGCAGGAGATCGAAGAGCAGGTCGTAGGTGCGCTTGCCGTCCACCGTGGTGAGCTCGAATTCCTCGTTGTGCAGGCCCTGCTGAATACCGGCCGCTTTGGCCTGCTCGCCCATCGTGTTGTACTCATCGGCCGCCCGTTTGACGTCGTCCATGGTGGGATGGGGTGGCCCATCGAGGCTGGGGACGATCATCTGCGTCAGCCCCACGTCCTTGGCCCAGGCGATCCGGCCGGCCTGGTCCTTCCGCAGCTCGTCCATGTTGAAGTGCGAGCTTACGCAGCTCAAGCCGGCATCGCTCAGCATGGCACGCAGCTCGGCGGGTTTGTACTTGGCGAGGCCGGCGAAGCCTGAGTCGAAGTATCCCACCGGCGAGCACAACTCGATGGCTTCAAAGCCCGCCGTCTTGAGCTGCTGGAGGGCGCCGGGGAAGTCCTTGGCGATCAGGTCTCTGACCGACCAGGTCTGGCACCCAATGGGTAGATCGAGCGGCTTGGCCAAGAACTCCCTTGCTCCCAGCGAGAATAGTCCGGCAAACGCGGCTTGCTGCGCAACGGTCTCACAGAACTCTCTTCTTGTCAGCGCCGTCATCGGTTCCTCCAACGTTGCCCGGCGGCCCGGCGGACGGTTATAGCTCCCATCCCGCACGGCGTTCCGGGCGGATGAATTTTTCGGCGGCCGGAGCATTGGTCACCTGGAGTTTGGTCCGATCCCAGGCGAGCCGCTGGCCCAGCATCGTGGCCACGTTACCGAGCAGCAGGGTTTCAGTGACCATGCTGGAGAACTCGAAATTGCCGCCCGGCTTGACGGTGCCGCCCTTGCAGGCGTCGAGCCATTCGCGCTCGTTGCCGGGCGAGCGGGGCAGCGTCTTGGGCGGCGGCTGGAACGCGTCCATCTTGGCCTGCGGGATCAGTTTGGGACCCCGGCCGTAGAACCCACAGAGAATTTTCCCACTGTCCCCTATGAACAGCAGCCCCTCGTCTTCTTCGCCCTCACCCTTGAAGGGGCGGTTCTCTTCCAGCTCAGCCGGACGGGCCGGCTTGAGACCGCCATCGTACCAGGTGAAGGTGACCGGCGGCATCTCGCCGCGGGCGGCGAACTGGTACCGAATGATGGAAGCCATCGGGTAGGTCTCGGTATACCGGTCGGTGGAGCTGGCCTCCACGCTGAGCGGCGCTTCCAGCTTGAGCACGCGGAAGATGGTGTCGTAGCTGTAGCAGCCCATGTCGCCCAGCGCGCCACAGCCAAAGTCGGCCCAGCCGCGCCAGACAAACGGGGCGTAGGCGTGATTGAACGGCCGTTCCGGCGCCGGCCCCAGCCACAAGTCCCAATCCAGGCCGTCTGGGACCGGTTCCGCGGCCAGCGGTCGGTCCAGCCCTTGGGGCCAGAACGGGCGGCTGGACCAGTTCACCACCTCGCGCACTGGCCCGATGGCGCCGCTCCAGATCCACTCGCAGAGCAGCCGCGTGTCTTCGGAGGCCTGGTTGCCGACCGCGATCTGCGTCGCGACGCCGGTCTCGCGCGCCAGTTGGGCAATCTGCCGGGCTTCGTAGATGGTGTGGGTGAGGGGCTTCTGACAAAAGACGTGTTTCTTCCTCTTCATAGCGGCGGCGGATACCGCGGCATGCAGGTTGTCGGTGGTGCACACGACCACGGCATCAATGTCGCGTTCCTTGTCCAGCAGCTCGCGGAAATCGTTATAGGCCGAGCAGCCGCGAGAGTTTCCTGACCGCCGCTTGGCGCCGTTGTAGGCGTCCACGATTTTCTGGCAGGGCTCGCGGCCGGAGACGCCGCTGGTCACTTGCATGGCATGGGTGAGCTGAATCGGGTCGTCCGGGCTGAGCCAATCCCAGCCCGAGGTGACGTTCAGCAGCTCGCGCACGGAGTGGCAGAATTCGTGCGTGTCCCACTGCGGGTATCCGGCGCCGGACCGGTTGGGGTCGCACACCGCCACACCCTGGACATCGGGCTCGCGCAGGAAGTTCAACATGACGCGCTGGCCCTGTGAGCCGACTCCGATGAACGCGATGTTGACTTTGTCGCTGGGCGGCACATAGCCCTTGCCGCCGAGCACGTGGCGCGGGACGATCGTGAACCCCAGGGCCGCGGTTCCGGCTTGCGCTAGGAACTCGCGCCGGGACACCGATGGTTCCGACCCGCGATCGTGGACCAGCCGCCGCTTCACCGCTTCCCCCTTGCAACAGCGTGTACGAGAATAGGCGTAGCTCAACATGAACGCCAGTCGCGCTGGCGGAGGGGCGAAGTCGCAGCCCTCATCGGCGAGAAACCGACAAGCCCGCACCAAGGTAGGCTGCGGGATACAGAGCGACCCCTGAATAGCTTTCAGGGGGTCGGGTGCTGTGAGTTATGCTGTGAGTTTCTTACGACACTCGGTTGATTTTCGGACTTGCTGTTACGACACCGATGCCCAGAACGTCGCGTGATTGCTACGTGGTGTAGTAACTCGGTCCCGTACCGAGTCGCATGGGGTTCAGGGGGTCGCGGGTTCAAATCCCGCCGTCCCGACTCAAACGGCGAGCCGAAGGGCTCGCCGTTTTTCGTGGGGCCGGTGCGCTTCTGCCGCCGCCGCTCGCTCCGCTCGCGGCTTCCCGGTCAAATCCCGCCGTCGGAAGGACATGTCAGCGATGACGACTATTTGACCGTAAACACCACCGTATCCGCGACGAGCGGATAGAGCGGCACATGATCCCAGTGCGCGAGCAGCGCGATCACACGGTGCGGCCCGGGCTTCAGGGAATCCAGGACGAATTCGGTCTGCCCACCTGCCAGGTGAATGATCCCGGGGCTTCCCAGCGGAATCGTATCGCTGAGCCAGTTCAAGTCGTGATCCACGAACAGATGATGGTGCGTCGACCCCGCAGACTGATCGGACGCGGCGGCGATCCGCACTCCCGTCGCCACGAGTTTGATGGTCACCGGGTTCGAGACGGTTGCCCCGTTCTTGGGGAAGGTGATCTGGACGGTCGCTGATCCCGTGTGGGTCCCCGGGACCACAGGCCAGCCGGTCCCGGTTAGGAGTCCTAGCATCATGACAGCGGTAACGGCTTTCACGGTCGAGTCCCTCCGAGGGTGTTACGAACATTCGACTCCGCCGCTGTCGACCAGTATGATGAAATGGTGAAGATCGCTTTCAATTAGATCCTCACCACCCTCGCCGTGGTCATGAGCTGCCCCAGGTGCCGTGCCGTATGCTCGGCCGCGCGCGCCAGCAATCCGATCGTATTCGAGGCAGCTGCGCGCGCCCCACGGCGTGGAAGATGCTTACGGCTTGCCCGGATTTGCGCCAAATTCAATCTTTTCACTATCATTTTGCTCGACTAGCAACTGGGAGTTCTGTCATGCTTGATGAGATCCGCACGTTCGTCGTCCTGGCCGAGTCCGGGTCGTTGCAACGGGCAGCCGAACGGCTGTTCCTGACGCCCTCGGCGGTCACACGGCAGATCCAGCGCCTCGAGGCAACACTGAAGACGCCCTTGCTCGATCGTCGCGTGAAACCGGGGCGGATTACGCGCGAAGGCCGCGCGGTGCTCGACGGCGGACGACACATGCTGCGCATCATGGACGATCTCAAGGCGACCGG
>DASTHG010000073.1:0-2401 GCA_035718325.1 Gemmatimonadales bacterium
TCCCCGAGCTTGTGCGGCACACGCTGGATCTGTCGGCCGGGGTGGCGGACATCGCCAAGAGCTATGGCGAGGCGCGCAACGCGCTGTACCTCGGCCGCGGCGTGAATGTCCCTGTAGCGCTGGAAGGTGCGTTGAAGCTGAAGGAGATCAGCTACATCCACGCCGAGGGATACCCGGCCGCAGAAATGAAACACGGGCCGATCGCGCTGATCGACGAAAACATGCCGGTGGTGTTCGTCGCGCCGCAGGATCAGGTCTACCAGAAGGTGTTGGCGAACATGCAGGAAGTGAAAGCACGCGGGGGGCGCATTCTCGCGGTGACGAGCGAAGGCTCGGGCGACCTGGGAGCGCTGGCGGAGCTCGAGCTGCATGTGCCGCCGTGCACGCCGCTGCTGTCCCCGGTCGTGACGGTCATTCCGCTGCAGCTCCTGGCGTACCACATCGCCGTCCTGCGGGGCTGCGATGTCGACCGGCCGCGGAATCTGGCGAAGAGTGTTACGGTCGAATAAGTAGAATAGACGCGCACGGTTCTCGAACCCTATATTCAGGCCACCATGATCCGCACCAGCCTCGTTGTGGGCGCAGCTCTTCTGCTGTCGTCGAGTGTCGCGGCGCAGCAACAGTCAACGCAGCCAAGCGACAGCGCGACGGCCGCGAAACTCACGGTCACCCGGGACACGCTGCAGGCGATCCTGCAGCGCATCGATTCCGCCAACGGTCCCGACAGCGCCAAGGGCGACCAGAAACTGCGCACCTTGGCGCAGCAGATCCGCGGGCGCATGAGTCGGGGGGACTTCCTCCCGGGTGATCGCATCAAACTCCTCGTCGACAGCGAGCCGCAGCTCTCCGATACGTTCCCGATCGGTCCGAGCCAGGAGGTGGTGCTGCCGATCGTCGGCGTCGTGTCGCTCCATGGCGTGCTGCGCTCGGAGCTGCAGACGGCGATGACGCGCGAGTTGGGACGGTTTCTGCGCGACCCCATCGTGCGCGCGACGCCGCTGATCCGGTTGTCGATCGCCGGGGAGGTCGCGCGGCCCGGGTTCTACATGATGGCACCGACGGCGGTGCTGTCCGACGTCGTCACCGCCGCCGGTGGGACGACGCAGAACGCCGAGGTGGAGAAGATGTACGTGCAGCGCGGCGACGACCGGCTGTACGAGGGGCAGGCCCTGCAGGGGCTGATCTCCGAAGGGCGCACCCTGGATGAGGCCAGTATCCGGCCGGGTGACAAGTTCGTGGTTCCCACCAAGAACTCGGACAGCGTCTTCTATACGGTGCGCACGATCTCGATCCTTTTGAGCATCCCCCTCACGATTTACGCACTGACGCAGATCTTCAAGAAGTAAGGCAGCGACAGGGCTTTCCTAAGGGGGGCGGGCACATTACCCGCCCCTTTGTTTTCCACATCACAAACACGGTACCCGGGGCCGTTTAACCTTTATGTGACCCCGCCGGGGTATCATGGCGTATCTAGAAGGCCCCGCCTCTCAGCCGGACCCCTACGGCGTGGAAAAGCTGGGCAAACGGTTGCGCAGTCTGTACATTAGTCGTCCCCGGTCCTTCACAGGTTTTCCACAGAGGAGCCGTCCGGTCGTGGAAACATCGGTTCGCCCGACTCCGGTCAACCCAGAGCCAACGGACGGCCCCGAATTGGTGTCGGCGCCGCGCAGTCAGCGGTGGCGCACGCCGCCGGTCGGGTCGCCGGTGCGGCTGCGGCTCGATCTGCAGCGGCGGGCGCACGACAATTTGCGGCGCCACGTGGTGCGGAGTGCGACGCGGTTCGTCGTCCTGGTGCTTGCCGATATCGGTTCGTTCGCCGTGATGCGGTTACTGATTCGCGCGGTTCGGGACGACTACGTCGTCGGCAGCTCGGTCGCGAGTTTTGCACAGGCGGTCACACCGGCGGGGATTCTCAACGGCTGGCAATACGCGTCGGCGCTGTTCGTGAGCCTCGTGTTGTTGGGGTGCTATCGGGCGGGGGATCGGCGGCGCGATCCGCAGCGGCTCTTCCTGGCCGCCGCGCTTGCGACGGCGCTGCCGTTGTGGATGAGCATCTGGATCAGGGGCCCGAGCCTCGTGGCGCTCGAGTACAGCCTGACGACGATGCTGGTGTGGGCCGGCCTTTTGGTGGATCGGCTGGTGGTGGACCGGATCGTGGCTCGGGTCAGGCCGCCTGAGGAGTCTGCGGCACGCACCCTGTTCGTCGGGTCGGCTGCGGAGTGCGCCGCAGTGGCGGCGATGCCGGCGTTCCGGACGCCGGCGGAATTCCGCAAAGTGGGAACTGTGGATGTGGAGCTGCCGATCTCTTCTGGGGCGCTGGGGCACCTGGTGGAGGTCGGGCGGCTCATTCATGAATCCCGCGCCGACACCGTAGTGGTCTGCGGCAACTTGGCCGAGGGTC
>DASTHG010000074.1:0-12231 GCA_035718325.1 Gemmatimonadales bacterium
CCCGGCCATCAGGAAGCGCATGAACAACGCCTTGTTGTACTGCCAGAAGCCGTTCTGCTCGTCGACCAGGGCATACGGCAGGAACGCCGCGAGCAGATGGAAGGAGACGCTCAGCTCGAAGTAGCGCGCCACCTGCACCGACTCGGGCCAGCTCGGCCACACGATCCAGAACGCCACCAGCACCACGACGCCGGTCCCCTGCAGTACCCAGCGGCGTGCGTCGCCCAGCGCGAAGCGCCGCTCGCCGGTGAGCGTCAGCGCGAACAGCAACGGCAGGCCGAGCGTCGCCGCGGCGAGCAGCCGGACGTACGGCTCATCCTCGGAGCTGTTGACGAGCAGGATCCCCGCGGTCGCGGCGACGAGCGCGCAAGCGAGCAGCAGCGGAAACCGCCGTGCCGCCCGGGCCACCGCCTGGGCGACCACGCCCAGCGTCGGGAGGGCGATCACGGTGAGCGGCGCACCAGTCGTCCGCGCTCGTCGAGCTGGTCGAACCACTCGTCGAGCACGCGCAGATAGTGCAATGTCTGCCGCTGACGCCAGCGGTACACCAGGGCCGACACCTGGACGATGCTGTGCCACAGCGTCGGGTCGAGATGGCGGCGGCGCGCCAGACGAGAAGCCCGCTGAATCGTGATCAAACCGGCGTTGTAGCTCGCGAACATGAAACAGCGCTGATCCTCGGGGGTCGCAGCCCGATCCCACATCACCCACAACGCCCGATCGTGTTTGATTCCCGCCGCGACATTGAGCTCGGGATCCTGAATCGAATCGAGGTCGGACACGTGCGAGCGAATCGCGGCCAGCGTGTTCGGCATCAGCTGCATGATGCCGCGCGCTCCGTTGCGACTGCGCGCCGCCGTGTCGAGCCCGCTCTCGGCCAGCCCCTGCGCCTTGAAGTGGCGCCAGTCGAACGCCGGCCCGAAGAACCGCTTGGTGTACTTGCGGAACGCCGGGTCGTAGCGGTCGGCGTCCCGGGAGCGCTGGCCGTCGAGTCGTGCGGCACACACGAGCGCGAGCACCGCCGCCGCCAGCGCAGGCCTCAGTTGAGCGCCCGTCCGATGATGATCGCGATGGCGATGAACAGCGCGCCGATGAAAATCGCGACCGCGATGTTGCCGCGCTTCAGCTCGGCCGGGAAATCGACGCCGCGCGTGAGCAGGTCGAAGACGCGGTACGAGACGTACATCAGGACCACGCCGAGCGCGGCATAGAGAAAGTTGAGCCCCACGATGCGCCATTCCATGCGGCACCCCCCTCGTACAGGCCCACCAAAGGAACCTTCTCCGGCCGCACCGGCAAGTAACGGCCGTCACGGACACGGCGGTCTGGCGCGACCGCCATGCCCCGCATGGTCTTAATCGGTTATGCTTCGATTCGACACGAAACCGGAGCACCGGGCTATCGCAGAAGAACCACGCCACACGAGGAAGTTCCGACTGCTTGGCCTCTTCCGGGGCCGCCGGCCCCGCAGAGCCGAACCGCCGCTCCGCGCCGAGCTCCTGAGCATCGAGCGCCTGGAGGAGCGCGCCAAAGCCCTCGCCGCCAGCTTCACCCTCGCCCGCAACCCGCGTCGCAACGCCCACCCGTTCTTCGCTCGGCTGGAAGACAACGCCCGCGTCCTGCGCGAGGCCTATCGGGTCTTCTCCGACGAGGTGCACCGCGGCGCGTTCATTCCACCGGCGGCCGAGTGGCTGCTCGACAACTTCCACCTCATCGAGGGCGAGATCCGCGATACGCGGCACGACCTGCCGCGGCAGTACTACTTGCAGCTCCCCAAGCTCGCCTCCCGGGAGATGGCCGGTATCGCGCGGGTCTACGCCATGGCGCTGGAGCTGATCCGCCACACCGATAGTCGTCTGGAACGGCGACAGCTCGTCCGGTTCGCCACCGCCTACCAGACGGTGGCTCCCCTCACGATCGGCGAGCTGTGGGCGTGGCCCAGCATGCTGAAGCTCGCGCTCATCGAGAGTCTGCGCCGGCTGGCGGACGAGACCCTGCGCGCGCGCGACGCTCGGCTCGACGCCGACGCCTACCTCGCCCAGATCGGCGACGCCGAAGATGCGGCTCCCCTGGCCTCGCTCCCGGATCTCCTGGAAACGCCGTACGTCGTCCGACTGCTGCAGCGCATGCGCGAATACGGCCCGCTCGTCTCTCCGGTGCGCGCGGCCGTGGAACAACGTCTCGCAGCGCAGGGCATGAGCGCCGAAGATGCGATCCGCACGGAGTATCAGGCCCAGGCTGCCGGCCAGGTCTCCATCGCGAACGCCATCACGAGCCTGCGGCTGTGCGCGACGCTCGACTGGACGCAGTACTTCGAGAACGTGAGCCTGATCGAGCAGGTGTTGCAGCGCGACCCGGCCGGTGTCTACGGCAAGATGGATTTCCAGAGCCGGGACCGGTACCGCCAGGCCGTGGAAGAGCTGGCCGAGCCCACGGGTGAGGCGCAGCTCCGCGTGGCGCTGCGCAGCGTGGAAAGCGCCCGTCAGGCGGCGGAGCAGCCGGGAGCGCCACCGTCCGCCACCCACGTCGGCCATCACCTGATCGGCAACGGCCGGCCCGATCTCGAGACCGACGTAGAGTACCGCCCGCGGTTGGCCGAGCGCGCTCGGCGCTTCCTCTTCGCGCACGCCACCACGTTCTATCTGGGGTCGATTGGTCTCGCCACCGCCGCCGTGCTGGCGCTGGCCGTCGCATACATCCGGACACAGAACGGCAGCTTCTGGGTGCAAATCGGGACCGCGGCACTTCTGCTCCTGCCCGCCAGTGATCTCGCCATCGCGTTCATTCAACGGGTGGCCGCGCGGCTCGTCACGCCGCGGCGGCTCCCCCGCCTCGATTTCCAGACCGGCGTCCCCGAGGACGCGCGCACCATGGTCGTCGTCCCGACCCTCCTCACCAGCGTCGCCGGCGTGTCGGAGCTGGTGGAGCACGTGGAGGTGTTGGCCCTCGGCAACATCGACCCCCGCATTCACTTCGCGATCCTCGGCGACTTCGCGGATGCGCCGACGGCCGAGCTGCCGAGCGACCAGGAAATCCTCGATGCGGCGCGGGCGGGCGTGGAGGACTTGAACGCCCGCCACGGACACGGTCGCAGTGACCGGTTCCATCTGTTTCATCGCACACGCCAGTGGAATGCCGGCGAGGGCTCGTGGATCGGGTGGGAGCGCAAACGCGGCAAGCTCGAAGAGTTCAACCGCCTGCTGCGGGGCGCAACCGACACGAGCTACCACATCCATGTGGGTGACCCGGACGTGCTCACGAGCGTGCGCTACTGCATCACGCTGGACTCGGACACCCGGTTGCCGCTGCACGCCGCCCGCAAGCTCATCGGCATCATCGCCCATCCGCTGAATCGTCCCGTCTTCGATCCCCGCCTGCGGCGCGTCACGCAAGGGTACGGCATCCTGCAGCCGCGCGTCAGCGTGACCATGGCGAGCGCCGCGGGATCGCTGTTCGCCCGCGTCTACGCCGGGCACACGGGCGTCGATCCCTACACGACCGCGGTCTCGGACACGTATCAGGACTTGTTCAACGAGGGGACCTTCACCGGCAAAGGCCTCTACGACGTCGACGCCTTTGGGGCCGCCCTCGAGGGCCGCATCCCCGACAACGCGCTCCTGTCGCACGATCTCTTCGAGGGACTGCACGCGCGGGCCGCCCTGGTGACCGACGTCGAAGTCGTCGACGATTACCCCGCCAGCGTCCTCGCGCATGCCCGACGCCAGCACCGCTGGGCGCGCGGCGACTGGCAGATTCTCTTCTGGTTATTCCCGTTCGTCCCGACGCAGCGGGGCCTCGAGCGCAATCGCCTCTCGGTCATCGCGCGCTGGAAGATCTTCGACAATCTGCGACGCACGCTCGTCGCCCCCGCCACCGTCGCCTTTCTGACCGTGGCGTGGCTCGGACTGCCGGGCAACCCCCTGGCGTGGACCCTCGCGCTGCTCGCCGCGATCGCATTCCCGCTGTACCCGCTCGTGTTCCGCTTCTCCGCCGGTCCTCCTGCGCAGCAGCCGCTGCGAGTGTTCTTGCGGATCCTCGGCGAAGACCTGCAGACGGCCGCCGCCCAGACGCTGTTGCAGATCACGTTTCTCGCCTACCACGCCTACGAGATGGTACACGCCATCGCGCTCACGCTGGTGCGCCTCGTGATCACGCAGCGCCGTCTGCTCGAATGGGAGACGGCGGCGGCGGCGGCCGCACGAGCAGCGGGATTGAGCCCGCGGGCGGGTGGTATCCTGTTCCTCGTGGAGATGGCGGCCAGCCCGCTGATCGCCCTCATCCTGCTCGGCGTCATCCTGGCGATTCGACCCGGCAGTCTCGACGTGGCAGGGCCGTTGCTCGCCCTGTGGGTCGGCGCGCCGCTCGTGGCGTATTGGCTCAGCCGGCCGGTGCCGCCCGAACGCCATGATCTGAGCGCCGAGGACATCCGCTTCCTCCGCATCATCGCGCGCAAGACGTGGCGCTACTTCGCAACGTTCGTAACGCCCGAAGATCACGGCCTGCCCCCGGACAACGTCCAGGAGACGCAAGGCCTCACCGTCGCCCACCGCACCTCCCCGACGAATATCGGGATGGGTCTCCTGTCGACCCTGGCGGCGCACGATTTTGGATTCATCCGCACGGCGGAGCTGGTGCAACGGGTCGAGGCGTCGCTTTCTACAATAGAAGGCCTGGAGCGCTTCGAAGGTCACCTGCTCAACTGGTACGACACGCGGACCCTGCAACCGCTCACACCGCGCTACGTCTCGACCGTGGACAGCGGCAACCTGGCAGGGGCGCTCCTGGCGCTGGCGGAAGGCTTGCGGCGGCTGGCCAGTGAGCCGCAAGCAGCGACTCCGATTGCGAGCGGCCTGGCCGACACGGCCGAAGTCGCCTTGCTATGCCTGAAACGTCTGCCGGACGCGACGGCGCCAGACCGCAGCGGGGCGGTGATCCTGACGGCAGCGGTGTCGTCGATTCTCAGCGCGGTGCAGCAACCCGACGATGCGACACAGCAGCTGACGCGTGCCGCCGAGCAAAGCTCGACGCTGATCCATGCGATCGAGCGCTTCGAGCACGATGCGCCGGCCACTCCCGAGCACGCCGAGGCGCTCTACTGGTCGCGGGCGTTGGCCGCGGCAGCGACGACCCCGCTCGAGGATCCGGCCGGACTCAGGCTACGTCTCGAGGCGCTGGCGCAGCGCGCCCTCACGTTCGTCGACGACATGCGTTTCGATTTCCTCTACGACTGGCAGCGCCACATTTTCGTGATCGGGTATCGCCTGGCCGACGCCGAGGGAACGGGGCGGCTCGATCCGTATTTCTACGACCTGCTCGCGTCGGAAGCTCGTCTGGCAAGTTTCGTGGCCATCGCCAAGGGCGACGTCCCCGACAGTCACTGGTTCCACCTCGGGCGCTTGCTCACGAGCGTCGACGGTGCGTCCACCCTGCTGTCGTGGAGCGCCAGTCTCTTCGAGTATCTCATGCCGCTGCTCGTGATGAAGAGCTACCCGGGGACCCTGCTCGACCAGTCGTGCCGGCGGGCCGTGCGCCGCCACATCGAGTACGGGAAACAACAGGGAGTGCCCTGGGGCATCTCTGAGTCGGCCTTCAACGTCGTCGACCACCAGGGGACCTACCAGTACAAGGCGTTCGGCGTCCCCGGCCTGGGACTGAAACGCGGCCTGGGTGACGAGCTGGTGGTGGCCCCCTACGCCACCGCGCTCGCGGCGATGGTGGACCCTGAGCGCGCCGCGCACAACTTCCGCCGCCTGGCTCGCGAAGGGCTGTCCGGACCGTACGGGTTCTACGAAGCGATCGACTACACCCAACGCAAGACCGATGACGCCGAGGGTGTGAGCGAGCCACGACCCCACGGCTCGAGCGGCACCGTGATCCGGGCGTTCATGGCGCATCACCAGGGCATGAGTCTCGTGGCGCTGGCCAACGCGCTGCTCGACTCGCCGATGGTGCAACGCCTGCATGCCGATCCCCGGGTCCAGGCCACTACGCTGCTCTTGCAGGAGCGCGTGCCGCGTCACGCCCCGATCACCCAACCCCGGCCCGCCGAAGAGACTCGGGTGGCCGCTCCGGCTGCCGCGGTGGCGGTGCGCCGCTTTCGGTCGCCCCACACACGCTACCCGCACGCGCAGTTCCTTTCGAACGGCGCCTATACCGCCGTCGTCACCAACGCGGGAGGCGGAGCGAGTTTCTGTCGCGACAAAGTCGTCACGCGCTACCGCGAGGACCCGACACGCGACCCAGGCAGCCAGTTCCTGTACATGCGCGACGTCCGCAGCGGATCGGTCTGGTCCGCCACCTATCATCCCACCGATCGCGAGCCGGAAGAGTACCTGGTCACCTTCCATGCCGAGCGCGCCGTGTTCCGCCGCACGCAGGAGGAGATCGCCACGCAGCTCGACATTGCGGTCTCGACCGAAGACGATGTGGAAGTGCGCCGCCTGACGGTGACCAACCGCAGCGACCGGCCGCGCGAGCTCGAGGTCACGAGCTACGCCGAAGTCGTCCTGGCCTCCGCCGCCGCGGACCTGGCCCACCCGGCCTTCAGCAAGCTCTTCGTCGAGACGGAATACCTGCCCGAAAGCGCGGCGTTGGTGTGCGCACGGCGGCGCCGCGGGCAGGACGACGCCGGCGTGTGGGCGGTGCACGTGCTCAGCGTGGAAGGACGCATGCAAGGCCCGGTGGAATGGGAGACCGACCGCGCACGCTTCCTCGGCCGGGGCCGGAGCCCCGAAGACCCGGCGGCGCTCGACGGGCGCGCGCTGTCGGGCACGACCGGCGCCGTGCTGGATCCGATCGTCAGCCTGCGGCAACGGATCCGCCTGGCTCCCGGTGGATTCGTGCGGCTGTCTTTCGCCACCGGAATGGCGGTGAGCCGGGATGGCGCGCTCGCCATCGCCCACAAGTATCACGATCCGAGCGCCGCCGCGCGCACCTTCACGCTCGCCTTCACGCACGCGCAAAGCACGTTGCGGCATCTCGGCATCTCGAGTGAGGACGCCCAGCTGTTCGAGCGCCTCGCCTCGCGGGTACTGTACGCCGACGCCTCGCTCCGCGCCGGGCCGCAGGAGCTGGGGCACAAGGTCCTCGGTCAACCGGGATTGTGGGCGCACGGGATATCGGGCGATCTCCCCGTACTGTTGGTACGGGTCGCCTCGGGTGACGACGTTCCCCTGGTGCAGCAGGTGCTCCAGGCGCAGGAGTACTGGCGGCTCAAGGGGCTCAGCGCGGATCTCGTGATCCTGAACGAATTCCCAGTGAGCTACGTCGACGATTTCCACGTACAGCTCGCCGCCCTGCTCGACAGTGGGCCCTGGGGGGCGTGGAAGCACCGGTCTGGTGGCGTGTACCTGCTGCGTGGCGACCACTTGAGTGATGCCGAGAAGAGCCTCTTCGCCGGCGTCGCTCGCGTGATCCTGAGCGGGGCGCGTGGCGACCTGGCGAGCCAGCTCGAGCTGCCCGCCAACGAGCCTCAATGGCAGCGTGAGCGAGCGCCGGCACGGCCGCAGCTGGCGCCCGAGCTCGATGGAGCGGAAATCGAAGTGCCCGCCCTCACGTTCGCCAACGGAACCGGCGGCTTCGCCGACTCAGGCCGCGAGTATGTGGTCGTGCTCGACGGTGACCAGGAGACGCCCCTGCCCTGGGTGAATGTGATCGCCAATCCCGGCTTCGGAACCGTGGTTTCGGCGGCCGGCTCGGCACACACCTGGGCCGAGAACAGCCGCGAGAATCGCCTCACACCGTTCGCCAACGACCCCGTCAGCGACCCCACGACCGAGGCGCTGTTCGTCAGGGACGAAGATTCTGGTCTCGTCTGGTCGCCGACGCCGGGGCCGATGCGGCGGACACCCGAGAGCGGCCGCTACGTGATCCGGCACGCCGCCGGTATCTCCAGCTTCACGCACGCCGCACACGGAATTCACCAGGATCTCGTGGTCTTCGTGGACGCGCAGGATCCCGTGAAGTTCTCGCTGCTGACGCTCAGCAACGGGACCTCTCGCCGGCGGCGTCTCTCCGTGTTCGCATACAACGAGTGGCGCCTCGGGCCGCCGCAGCCCGGAGACCACTTGCACGTCGTGACGGAGCGCGACGAAGAAACGGGCGCAATCCTGGCCGCCAACCCCTATAACCAGGAGTTCGCCGGCCGGGTCGCCTTCACCAGCGCGAGCGAGGCACCGAGCTCCGCAACGGGAGACCGCCTCGCGTTCCTGGGGCGCAACGGCTCGCTGGCGCGGCCGATCGCCTTGCGGCAGCCCGCCCTGTCGGACCAGTTCGGCGCGGGACTCGATCCGTGCGCCGCACTCCAGGTCGCGCTGTCGTTGGAACCGGGGGAAAGCCGGCGCCTCGTTTTCGTCCTGGGACAAGGTCGAGACCGCACCCACGCTCGCGAGCTGGCGCGCCGGCACGCCAACGTCGCCGCCGCCGACCGGGCGCTCCACGCGGCGCGGGCGTTCTGGGCCGACACGCTCGAAACCGTCCAGGTGCATACGCCGGACGACTCGTTCGATCTGATCATGAACCGCTGGCTCTTGTATCAGGACGTGAGCTGCCGACTCTGGGCCCGCACCGGCTTCTATCAACCGAGCGGCGCCTTCGGGTTCCGCGATCAGCTGCAGGACGTCATGGCGCTGATTCTGACTCGGCCCGACCTGGTGCGGGCGCACATCCTCAAGGCTGCCAGCCGCCAGTTCCTCGAGGGAGATGTGCAACACTGGTGGCATGAGCCATCGGGTCGGGGGCTGCGCAGCCGTTGCTCGGACGATTTGCTCTGGCTGCCATACGTCGTGGCGCAGTATGTCGAGTCGACCGGAGATCACGGCGTCCTCGACGAGCCGATTCCCTTCCTCGAGGCGCCAGTGCTGGGCCCTGGCGAAATGGAAGCATACGGACTGCCGCGCGTCTCCGACACGCGGGGCTCGGTGTTCGAGCATTGCGTGCGCGCCATCGAGAAGGGACTCACCGCCGGCGCGCACGGCCTGCCGTTGATGGGCAGCGGCGATTGGAACGACGGTATGAATCGCGTCGGAGTGCAGGGCCGCGGCGAGAGCGTCTGGCTCGGCTGGTTCTTGCACACGGTGCTGCGCCAATTCCACCCGCTGTGCGAGCCGCGGGATCCGGCGCGGGCTGCGCGATACGCGGGCGAGGCCGGCCGGCTGGCGCAGATGCTCGAGCGCTCGTGGGACGGGGAGTGGTATCGTCGCGGCTACTACGACGACGGGTCACCGCTCGGCTCGGCGCAGAACGACGAATGCAAGATCGATTCGATCTCTCAATCCTGGGCCGTGTTGTCCGGGGCCGCGCCGTCGCGGCGCGCCGAGCAGGCGATGGACGCCGTGCGCACGCAGCTGGTGCGACGCGGGGCCCGGATCGTCTTGTTGCTCACACCCCCCTTCGATCAGTCGGCGCAGGACCCGGGGTACATCAAGGGCTATCCGCCGGGAGTGCGGGAGAATGGCGGCCAGTACACGCACGCTGCGGTGTGGACCGTGATGGCGGTCGCCCGGCTCGGGAACGGCGACGAGGCGGTGGAGCTGTTTCACCTCGTGAATCCGATCAATCACACGCGAACGGCCGCGGACGTGGAGCGCTATAAGACCGAGCCGTACGTCACCGCGGGAGACGTCTACGCCCACCCCGCGCACGCCGGGCGCGGCGGCTGGACGTGGTACACGGGCTCAGCGGGGTGGCTTTACCGCGCCGGTCTGGAGAGCATCCTCGGGCTCACGCGTCACGGCGCGAGCTTCACCATCGACCCGTGCATCCCCGCGGCGTGGTCCGAATATTCCATCGCGTGGCGCCTTGGGAGCAGCACGTACGAGATCTCCGTTACGAACCCGGATCATCGTTGCCGCGGAATCGCGCTGGCCCAGCTCGACGGCGACGCGGTCGATCCCGCGTCCATTCCGCTGGTGGACGATGGAGCGACGCACCGCGTGCGCATCGTGTTGGGCGAGCGTTCGCCCAGCGTGCCGCGCGCCGCCCTGTGGGGAGCGGGCGCACGAACCTGATCGCACCCGGGGCTTGATTTTCAGGGGCGTCCTGGTGATACTTCTTGGTGAGCGTAGAGCTACGGCACGGTGCCGTTAGCTGAAGACCAGTGACCGATCAGAGGACCCTGGGCATCGCCCGAGGTCCTCGTTTTGTTTCAGGCCGTTTCCGCTCGACAACACTTTTGTAGGAGTCATCATCAGATGGCACGCACCAACGGTATCGTGAAGTGGTTCAACGACGCGAAGGGGTTCGGTTTCATCACGCCTGAGAACGGCGAGAAGGACTGCTTCGTGCACCACTCCGCCATTCAGGCGCAGGGCTTCAAGTCCCTCGCCGAGGGCGAGCGGGTGGAATTCGACATCGTCCAGGGCCAGAAGGGCCCGGCGGCGGAAAACGTCGTCAAGCTGTAACCACAGCGCGATATCTGCTCCAAGTTCGGCGTCCTCTCGCAAGAGAGGGCGCCGTTCTGCTTCCGGCACGCCGCCGTCTCGCCGCCGCTCGCTCCGCGCCCTAATTTTCCACCATGCCCTTCCTCGACACCAACCACCAGCGCGCCGCGATCCTGCTGTTCGCGCTCGGGATCGCCCTGCTCGTGGCCCTGACGCCGTTCGCGACCGGCCTGCTCGGCATCCCCGTGCTCTACGTCGTGTTTCAACCCGTGCACGAATGGCTGGCGCGCCGCACGACCCCACGCCTCTCCGCTGCTCTCGTCATCGTGATCGCCCTGTTCCTCATCGTGGTGCCGGGCGTGTCGTTCGCCGGGCTGCTGGTCGGCCAGGCGCAGGACATCGCGAGCGGCGTCGCCGGGAGCCCGCTGCTCAGCCGCGTCGCGCAGCTGCACATCCGCGGCATGGCGATCGGACCGCAGCTCGCGGATCTGGGCGGCAAGGTCGTGACCTGGATCGGCAGCTCGGCCTTCGGCCTCATCGGCACCGCCACCCGGCTGGTGCTGAACCTCGTGATCGCGCTGTTCGGCCTCTACTATCTGCTGCTGCGGCCGGGCGAGGTGTGGGACTCCGTGCGCCCCTACATCCCCTTCTCCGGCAAGAACACCGACGAGCTGCGGCTGCGGTTTCGCAACGTCACGGTCTCGACCATCGTCGGCACGGGCCTCGTCGCCGCGATCCAGGGCGTCGCCGTGGGACTCGGCTTCGCCCTCACCGGCCTCTCCAACGCCGTGTTCTGGGGCGTCGTCACGATGGTGTTCGCGATCCTGCCGGTCGTGGGGAGCGGCCTCGTGTGGGGACCGGGGGCGATCGCTCTGGCGATCGGCGGCCACTGGGGCTGGGGCGTCGGCCTCGCAATCTGGGGACTCGTCGTGGTGGGTAACGTCGACTACATCGTCCGGCCCATCATCTTCCGGAAATGGGCGAACATCCACCCGCTCGTCACGCTCGTCGGCGCGCTGGCGGGAGTGCCGTACTTCGGGCTGTTGGGACTGCTGATCGGGCCCCTGGCGTTGAGCTACTTCTTCGAGTTGATCAGGATGTACCGCGAGGAATACCTCACCGAAGATGCCTAGACGCCAAGACGGCGAGGTAGACGCCGAGCCGCCGAGACGCTGAGTGGACGCCCAGGTGTGAGGCATGAGGATGGTCCTATCGCCCAACCCCTCGGCGTCCACTCGGCGGCTCGGCGGCTAAGCGTCTCCCTTGGCGTCTAGCTTTTTCCTCGAGGTCCCCCGCCAGTAGACGTAGACTGGTACTCCGAGAAGAATCAAACCTGTCCCAATCACTGCATTTCCTGGATTGGCTCCTACTGAGCTCGCGACGACATACCCCGCCGCCGCGACAAAGAAACCCGGCAGCCAGATGCCCCCCGGCGCGCGAAACGGCGGCGGGTCGCCGCCGCGCGACCGGTAGATGAACAGCCCGACCACGGTGAGTCCGAAGAAGATCCAGTCGCCGAATGCGACGTAATCGACGAGAGCGGTGAAGCTTTTGTTCAGCGTCAACACGATCGACCACACGCCCTGGAGCAGGATCGCCGCAGTCGGTGTGCGATACACCGGGTGCAGCGCGGCGAGACGCGGCAAGAACACCCCGTCGGCCGCCATCGCCTGGAACACGCGCGGCGTGACGAGGATCACCAGGTTCAGGAAGCCGAACGTCGATGCCGTGATGCCGGCAGAAATGATGGTCGACCCCACGGGCCCGAGCAGCCCGCGCATCACGTCGGCGGCCGGCGCCGTGCTCTGCGCCAGGCCCGCCGATCCGAGGACGCGCAGGTAGGCGATGTTGG
>DASTHG010000075.1:0-3109 GCA_035718325.1 Gemmatimonadales bacterium
CCGCCGATGCCTTCCACTTTGTACGGCGCGCCATCTCCCTTCACGCGCGTCCGGGCGTATTCCCGATAGATGGAGCCCGCGGGATCCCCCGCGACGATTTTCACCGCGGGGTTCTTCTCTTTCAGATAGCGGCCCACACCGCTCACCGTGCCTCCGGTGCCGGGGGCGCAGACGAAGTGCGTGATCGTGCCGTCGGTCTGGGTCCACAGCTCGGGACCGGTCGTCCGGTAATGGGCTTCGGGATTGACGGGGTTGTAGTGCTGGTCGGCGAAGATCGCGTTGTCGAGAGACGCCGCGATGGCGCGTCCTTTCATGATGTAGTTGTCGGGGTGATCAGGGGCGACGGCCGTGGGCGTGATGATGACCTCGGCGCCCAGCGCGCGCAGCAGTCGAGCCTTCTCCTGGGACATCTTGTCGGGCATCGTGAAGATGCAGCGGTAGCCCTTCACCGCGGCGGCCAGTGCCAGCCCGATACCGGTGTTGCCCGACGTCGCCTCGACGATGACGCCACCGGGGCGCAGCTGTCCCGCGCGCTCCGCCGCTTCGATCATCGCCACCCCGATCCGGTCCTTTACCGAGCCGCCGGGGTTGAAGATCTCCGCCTTGGCGAACACCGGCGTGCGGATTCCCTGGGTCACGCGGTGGAGCCGGATCAGCGGGGTCCACCCAATCGTCTCCAGGACGTTGTCGTACGGCTTGGTGTGCGGGTTCACGTGGAGTCGCGACGCACCTTGGTGCTGTCCGGCGCGGGAGTGGTGTCCTTGGGAGCGGGCGTCGTGTCGCGCCGCACCCGGGCGCTGTCGCGACGTGCGCGCGTCGTATCGACCGTCGCAGGTCCCGTCGGGATTCCGGCAGGCCGCGGCGCCGCAGCGCGCGCCGTATCGCGGCGCACCCGGGTCGTCGTGTCGCTTCGGACGGGGCGCGGTGCGAGGACGCCGGGCTGCGGAGCCGGCGCCACGGGACCAATCCCCGATGCGGGATGGCGGAATTCGACGGTTTGGAGGAACGCCGTGGAGATCGCCAATCCGTGTCGATACGCCGGAGCGTAGCGCAACCGGACCACCCCGCGCACCGCAGCGGTATCCAGGGCCGAGTTGCCGCTCGATTCGGCAACCCGCGTCGATTCCGCGACGAGCTTGCCGCTCGAATCGGCATAGAGCCGCAGCACGACGTCCCCTTCGACGTGGCGATCATACAGATCAGGCGGATACTGGACGGCGGGCTCGGCGTTGAGCGCGACCGGCGGTTCCTCGGCCGGGGCGGCGCTCTGGTTGGCGGGTTCATCAGCGTGCCGGCATGCGAGCGCGGCGAGGGTCGCCGCGAGCACCAGGCGACTCATCCGCCCTCCGTGAGCCGGCGCTGCATCGCCGCCAGACGTGACAATGCCTCGAGCGGCGACAGCGTGTTGACGTCGATGTGCGCCAGCTCGTCGAGCAGCGGATGCGGTCCCCGGTCTCCGACGAACAGTCCGAGTTGCGACGCGTCCGGCAGCGGCGGAACGGGCCGCCCGGCCACGTGATGCTCTTGCTCGAGCAGTTGCAGGACCTGCCAGGCGCGCGCCACGACGGGCGCCGGGAGTCCGGCGAGCTGGCCGACATGGATGCCGTACGAGCGGTCCGCGCCTCCGGGCTCGAGCCGGTGCAAAAACACGATTTCCTCTCCCGCCTCGCGCACTGCGACGTTGTAATTGCGGGCGTGCGCCAGCGATTCGGTGAGTTGGGTCAACTCGTGGTAGTGCGTCGCGAAGATCGTCTTGCACCCGATCTGGTTGTGCAAGCACTCGGTGACCGCCCAGGCGATGGCGACGCCATCGTAGGTCGACGTCCCGCGCCCGATCTCGTCGAGCAGCACGAGACTCCGGGCCGTGGCGCCGTGCAGGATGGCGCTCGTTTCGCTCATCTCCACCATGAAGGTGGACTGACCCCGCACCAAATTGTCCGACGCTCCGACGCGCGTGAACAGCCGGTCGACGACGCCGATCGCCGCCTTGCGCGCCGGGACGAATGATCCGATCTGTGCCAGAATGATCGCCAACCCCACCTGCCGCAGCACCGTGGACTTGCCGGCCATGTTCGGCCCGGTCAAGAGGATCACCCGCCCGGCTTCGTCGAGCCGCACATCGTTGGGGATGAACGCCTCGCGCGGCATCATCCGCTCCACCACCGCATGCCGGCAGCCGTCGAGCGCCAGCGCGAATCCCGCGCTCACCTCGGGGCGGCAATACCGCTCGCGCTCCGCCAGATCGGCCAATCCGGCCCAGACATCGAGCCGTGCCAGCGCGGCCGCGGTGCGCTGCACGCGGGCCACCGCCTCACCGACTCGACGTCGCAGCGACTCGACCAGCTCCGCCTCGCGCGTCACCATGCGCTCTTCCGCGGTCAGCACCTTCGATTCGTAGTCCTTCAGCTCGGGGGTGATGAACCGCTCCGCCCCCGTGAGCGTTTGGCGGCGCTCGTAATCCGTCGGCACCTGGGCCAGGTTCGAGCGCGTGACCTCGATGTAATACCCGAACACGCGGTTGTACCCGACCTTCAGCGAGCCGATGCCGGTGCGCTCGCGCTCGCGTGCCTGCAGCGAGGCGATGTACTGTTTGCCGCCGTCGCGTGCCTGGCGCACGACGTCCAGCTCCGCGTCGTACCCGGGCCGGATCGCGTCTCCATCCGCGGCCTGCGCTGGCGGGCTGTCCACCAGGGCTCGGGACAGCTCCGCCGCGATGTCGGCCAGGGGGTCGAGATCCTCCGCTGCGGTCTCGAGCGCCGCGGCCCGGTCGCGTCCCGCGATGCTGTCGAGCGCCGTCCCCACATCGGGGAGCTTGAGCAGCGAGTCGCGCAGGTGACCGAGCTCGCGAGGCGTCGCGCGTCCCATGGCGGCGCGCGACGCCAACCGCTCGAGATCGCGCACGCCGTCCAGCGCTTCGCGCAGCCGATCGCGGCCACGCGCGTCGCCGGCGAGCACACTCACGGCATCGAGCCGGATGTTGATCGCGGCGGGATCCACGAGCGGGGCCAGCAGCCAGCGGCGCAGCAACCGGGCGCCCATCGGCGTCAGGGTGCGATCGATCGTTTCGAGCAGCGTCGTGCCCGGCGCCCCAGCCCGCAGCGGCTCCACC
>DASTHG010000076.1:0-22606 GCA_035718325.1 Gemmatimonadales bacterium
GCGACGGCAGCCGCGGGCCATGGCTCTTCGCGCGTCAGCTCCGGCACGCCGCTCACCCGCGCCAGCGCCCGGTTGTCGATGGCGTCGTCGGTCTTGGGATCGAGGCCGTAGACCCACACGGGAACGCGGGCGGCGTGCAGCGCCCGAGCGAGGACCCAGCCGTCGCCGCCGTTATTGCCCGCTCCCGCGACGACCAGAACGCCGCGCTTCACGGCATCGGGAAACGCACGCATCACTTCGATCGCGCCGGCGCGTCCCGCGCTCTCCATCAGCACGCGGCTCGGGATGAGATACTTGCGCCGCGCCGCCGTATCCCACGCCGCCGCTTCGGTCGCGGAGAGCACGGGGATGGTCGCCGGCGCCGTCACAGGATCACCACCCCGCCATAGCCCACGACACGGGCCTCGTCCCCGGTCACCCACCCCGAATGGCGGTAGTCCACGACCTCGGCTTGCGTGCTGCCGAGCACCCGGGCCGCGGCGATCACCGTCGCCGCCGCGGCACGGCCGCACATCGACACTCGCTCCGCGCGGCAGCGGCGCAGCAGCTCCGCCCCGTCGAGGGCGCGAATGGCGCCCAACACCTGGGCGTCCTTCAGCTCGGTCATCGCGGCCGGATCGTAATGGTTGAGGTCGCTCGAGGCCAGGAGCAACACCGGCTCCGTCCAGCGGCGGACGAGGCGCGCCAGCGCGTCGCCCAGCGCCTGCGCTTCTTCCCACCCGTCCCACGCCAGGAGCAGCGGCACGATCCGCACGTCCGCGCGGCGCAGCTGCAGGAACGGCAGCTCCACTTCGATCGCGTGTTCGTCCTGGTGCGCGGCGCGATCGATCCCCACCAGTGGTGATTCAGCCAGCAGCGCGGCTGCGAGCGAGTCGTCCACCGGCACATCCCCGAGCGGCGTGGCGAACGCCCCCGTCTCCCACAGCGACGCTCCCCCGGGGGCACGACAGCGACCGCTGTGGTTGGGGCCGACGATCACCACGAGCCGCGGGACGTCGAGTCGGGCGAAGACGTGCGCGGCGGTGACGCCGGAATAGGTGTAGCCGGCGTGGGGGGCGATCGCCCCCCGCGCTCGGGCGGCGTGCGCCATCGGCTCGACCGGCTGGAGCAGACCCCGAACGTCCCGTTGCAACGCCTCGCGTGATCCGGCGTAGAAGCGCCCGCTCACCGCGGGCGGTCGTACCGGACCGGGCGCGGGGGCTATTTCAGGCTCTGACCGATCACCCGGCCGAACGAAATCTCGCCGTTATCGATGCGCACGTTGAACCCGCAATCGGGGCTGCTGCACACCCACGCCTTATACATGATCGGGGCGCCGTCTCGTCCATAGTCCGACAACGGAATCAGCACTCCCCGCGTGCACTTCTGGCAGGTCGGCCACTCCATCGCGTCCATCGATCCACCTCATCTCCCGGGCAGCCTACGACCGCTCCACACCGGGCCAGCGATAGCCGGCTCCGAAGGCGGCGTCGAATTCATACACCCCTTCGAAGTCCTCGATTCGGTCGCTCGGCTGTTGGGCGAGGAGCGTGGCGTCGATCAGCGCGAACACGATCGTGCCGAAATCCTCGGTGCGCCGCACGCCCCAATGCTGCAGCACCGTCGGCGCCAGAAGGCCGAATTGCTCCAGGGCGAAGTCGCGGCAGGCCCAGGCGAGCTCCGCGCCCGATAAATGCCGCCGCGCGGGCAGACGGCCCTGCGCGTACTCGAGCGCCGCCAGCACGAACAGATAGGCGCGCTCGTGGTAGCGGCCGTCCCGCGCGCCGATCTTCTGCAGCGCGTCGACGAGGGCGCCGTAATCGCTCACGGACGCGCCCCGGCCGCGACCCGCGGAGCGCGCGCGGCGCCGCGCGTGCCGCGCCGTGCCGCCGGCTCGAGCAGGGCGGCCTCCAGGACCTGGTCGATGGTCTCGACGCGGCGGATCTCGAGATGATGCAACACTTCTTCGGGCAGATCGACGAGATCGGGACGATTGCGCTCCGGCACGAGGACGGTGCGGACGCCTGCGCGCACGGCGGCCGTCAGTTTTTCCCTGAGGCCGCCCACTGGCAGCACGCGCCCACGCAACGTCAGCTCGCCCGTCATCGCCAGATCGTGCCGCGCCGGGCGGCGGCACAGCAGCGACGCCAGTGCCGTGGCGATCGTGATCCCCGCGGAGGGTCCATCCTTGGGGACGGCGCCGGCCGGCACGTGGAGATGCACGTCGGTGGTCGTGAACAGGTTCGCGGGAATGCCGAGCGCCGCCGCCCGCGCGCGCAACAGGCTCCACGCGGCCTGCGCCGATTCGCGCATCACGTCGCCGAGCTGGCCGGTGAGGGTGATCTGGCCGCGCCCGGTCATGAGGATCGCTTCGACGAACATGATATCGCCGCCCGCGGGGGTCCACGCGAGTCCCGTCGCGACGCCGATCTCCGGCGCGCGGCCCGCGACTTCGTTCAGCACCGTCGGCTGGCCGGCGTACTCCTCGAGGTTTTTCGCATTGACCTTCACCGCCGCGCGGCCGTCCTCCACCACCGCGCGCGCCACCTTGCGCAGCACACCCTGGATCTCGCGCTCCAGCTGCCGCACGCCGGCTTCCCGCGTGTATTCGCTGATCAGGCGCTCCAGCGCGGTGTCGGCCAGGTTGGCGAGCTCCTCGGGGAGCCCCGTCTCCTTCAGCTGCCGCGGCAGGAGGTAGCGCTTGGCGATGGCGAGCTTTTTGCCCGGTGTATAGCCCGAAAGACTCAGCACTTCCATGCGATCGAGCAGCGGCTCGGGGATCTGCGACAGGCTATTCGCGGTCGCGATGAACAGCGCTCCCGAGAGATCGAACGGGATCTCGAGATAGTGATCGACGAACGTGGAGTTCTGGGCCGGATCGAGCACCTCGAGCAGGGCGGCGGTGGGATCGCCGCGCACATCCGCGCCCATCTTGTCCACCTCGTCGAGCATCAGGACGGGGTTGCGCGTCTCGCAGCGCTCCAGCGCGTGCAGAATGCGCCCCGGAATTGCGCCGACGTAGGTACGGCGATGGCCGCGGATTTCCGCCTCGTCGCGCACACCGCCGACCGAAACGCGGATGAACTTCCGCCCCAGCGCCTCGGCGATGCTCTGGCCGAGGGACGTCTTGCCGACGCCGGGCGGCCCGACGAAGCAGAGAATGCTGCCGCGGGCGTCCGGATTCAACGTGCGCACGGCGAGATGCTCGAGAATGCGATCCTTGATCGTCACGAGATCGTAGTGATCGCGATCGAGAATCTCGCGCGCCGCCTTGAGGTCGTGGCGGTCGGGCGATACGCGCTCCCACGGCAGCGCGGCGATCGTCTCGAGGTAGGTGCGCACCACGTGATACTCGGCCGACTGCGGCGACATCTGGCGCAATCGCTTCAGCTCGCGGTCGACGACGCGACGCGCCTCGGCCGAGAGCCCCGCCCCGTCGAGCTTGGTGGCGAGGTCCTGCACGTCGTCGTCCGTCGCCTCCTCGCCCAGCTCCTGGCGGATCACCCGCAGCTGCTCACGCAGCACGTACTCGCGCTGATGCTCATCGAGCTTGGCCCGAACCTTCTCCTGGATCTGGCTGCCGACCTCGAGCACTTCCAGCTCTTCGGCGAGCAGCTCGGCGAGCCGCTCGAGCCGCGGGCGGATCTCTGCGAGCGCCAGGAGCTCCGCCTTGGCGGGCAGGGCGAGATCGAGGTTGGCCGCGACGAAATCGGCGAGCTTGCCGGGGTCGGTGATGCCCTCGAGGACTTCGTGCAGCTCGTCGGCGAGATAGGGCGCGAGGTCGATCACCCGGCTGAACTGGGCGACGACGTTGCGCTTCAACGCCTCGACGCGCGGATCCTCGGCGCCGGTCGTCACGAGCGTCTCGAATTCCGACGTGAGGTACGTCGCCTCGGGCGCGGCGCTCTGCAGCGTGGCGCGATCGACGCCCTGAATCATCACCCGCATCGTGCCGTCCATCAGCTTCAGCATCCGGACGACGAGTCCCAGCGTGCCGACGGGGTAGAGATCCTCGGACTTCGCGTCCATCACCGGCCCTTCGGGCGGATCGCGGTTGTCGCTGGCCCGCACGACGCCCAGTAGCAGGCGCTTGTCGCCCTGCACCACCACGTCGAGCAGCTGCACGGCGCGCGGATCGGAGATCGACAACGGCAACACCACGTGGGGATAGACGACCAGCTGCCCCAACGGGAGAACCGGGAGGCGCTCCACGTCAGGTCACCTTGACGGTGTGCGTGCCGGACAGCCGCTGCGGCAGCTTGGTGAGACGGACCTCGAGAAATCCCTGGTCGTAGGTGGCGCGGAGGCTCGTGGGGTCGACGGGCACCGGGAGGCGGAGGCGCCGCTCGAACGGGCCGACCTGTACTTCCATGGCGTGGTAGTGCGGCTTGCCTTCGTGCCGCGCCCCGCGCTCCCCGGCGATGGTGAGGACCCCCTCCGCGTATTCCACCGTGAAGTCCTCGGGCTGCATCCCCGCGACGTCCATGTGGGCGACGATATCCTCAGCCGTCTCGTAGACGTCGGTGGGCGGCTTCCACTTGGGGGAGCCGACGAACCCGACGGGGCGCCCGTGGGCGACCTCGTTGAAATAGACCTCCAGCTCGTCGGCGAGATGCACGGGAAACGCGCCGGAGCCCTTCGAGGAGCGGTGAGAGCCGTCAGCCATGGACGACAAGATAACGCTTGATCAGGAGCCCCGCGTCATCGACTTGAAATCGTCGTCGTCCTCTTCCTCGTCCTCGTCCTCCTCGGCATCCTCATCGTCCTCGAAGTCCTCGTCGAGCTCCTCATCCAGCTCCTCCTCATCGTCCTCCTCCAGCTCCTTCTCCTTTTCCTCGTCCGGCGACTGCTTCATCCTCCCCTCCTTACGGTTGGTGTGGTTCGGCTCAGGCGGTGGCGTGCTCCGCCAGGTCCCACAGGCGGGCCGCCGCCGCGTCGTCCTGCCCCTGCGGGGCGGGCGTCGCTTCCTTCCAGCGGTTGAAATACACTCCTGTCGCGCCGGCTACATCGGTGGCGACGGCCAGCCGCACCACGGGAGCCGCTCCCTTATCGGCAGGGCCCAGTACCAGACGCAGCAGCCACCGCACCGGGGCCGGCGCCGGCCTCCAGATCCCCGTCCAGATGGCGCCCGGGTGGAGGGCCGTGACCGCGATGCTGGGTTCGCGCCGCGCCAGCTCCCGCGTGTACAGCACCTGCGCCAACTTCGACTGCGCGTACATGCGCAGCGGCCCGAAACCCCGCCTCAGCTCCACATCCTCCCACGGGATCTTTCCCGAGCGATGCGCTTCGGAGCTGACGTTCACGATGCGTGGTGCCGCGCCGCGCCGCAGGGCGCCGAGCAGCAGCCGGGTGAGTAAGACGTGGCCGAGGAAATTGGTCTGCCACATCCGCTCGTGTCCATCTCCGGTCACCTGGCGGTGGCGGGTCACGATGCCGGCGTTATTGACCAGCACGTCGAGCGCCCGGTGCCGCTCGAGCAGTTTCGCCGCGGCCTGCCGCACGCTGGTGTACGACGCCAGATCGGCTACCAGCAGCTCGGCCTCGCCCCCCGCTGCAACGAGCTGCTGCACGACGGCGGCGCCTCGGACCGCATCGCGCACCGCGACGATGACGCGGCCGCCGGTTCGAGCCAGCGCCCGCGCCGTTTCGAGTCCGATGCCGCTGGTCGCGCCGGTGACCAGGATGGTTCGTCCGGCTGCCGACGGCAATACGTGATCGACTACCGGGCCGTCCTCACCGCCGGCCGGCGGGTGGCGTACAGCGGGAAAGCATCCGTCAGCTCGCGCACATCCTGCTTCACGCGCGACAGGGTTCCGTCGTCCTTCTTCGTCAGCACGTCGTCGATCAACTCGGCGACGCGCGTCATCTCGGCTTCGCCGAACCCCCTCGTGGTCACGGCCGGGGTGCCGAGCCGGATGCCGCTCGTCACGAACGGCGACTGCGGATCGCCGGGAATCGTGTTCTTGTTCACGGTGATCCCCGCGCGGTCGAGCAGCTGCTCGGCTTCCTTGCCGGTGAGCTGCTTGGGCCGCAAGTCGACGAGCATGAGGTGCGTGTCCGTTCCCCCGGAGACGATGGCGTAGCCGCGCTCCACCAGCGCGGCGGCGAGCGCCTGGGCGTTCCGGATCACGGCGCCGGCATACTCCTTGAACTCGGGCTGACTCGCCTCGCCCAGCGCCACCGCTTTGGCGGCGATCACATGCTCGAGCGGCCCGCCCTGCGTGCCGGGGAAGACCTGCTTGTCGACCGCCTTCGCGAGATCGGCGCGGCACAAGATCATGCCGCCGCGGGGACCGCGCAGCGTCTTGTGCGTCGTCGTGGTGACGATGTGCGCGTGGGGCACGGGCGAGGGATGCAACCCCGCGGCGACGAGCCCCGCGAAATGCGCCATGTCGACCACGAACGTGGCGCCGACTTCGTCGGCGATGGCGCGCATCGCCGGGAAATCGATGATGCGCGCGTAGGCGCTGCCGCCGGCGATGAGCAACCGCGGCCGCTCGGCACGGGCGATGGCCCGTACGTCGTCGTAGTCGATGCGCCCGGTGTCTTCGCGCACGCCGTACTGCACCGCGCGGAACAGCGTGCCGGAGAAATTGACGCTCGCCCCGTGCGTCAGATGCCCGCCGTGCGGCAGCGCGAGACCGAGCAGCGTCTCGCCCGGCTTGGCGACGGCGAGGTAGGCCGCCATGTTCGCCTGCGCGCCGGAATGCGGCTGCACGTTGGCGTGCTCGGCGCCGAACAGCGCCTTGGCGCGATCGATGGCGAGCTGCTCGACTTCGTCCACGATCTCGCAGCCGCCGTAATAGCGTTTGCGCGGCAGACCCTCGGCGTACTTGTTGGTGAGCGCCGTGCCCATCGCTTCGAGCACCGCGACGGAGACGAAGTTCTCGCTGGCGATCAGCTCGAGGCCGTGCTCCTGGCGCGCCACCTCGCGGCGGATCAGATCGGCGATGGTCGGATCGGCTTTGGACAGGGAGGCGAGACGGTCGATCACTGGTCGATCTTCTCCACGCGACGCTCGTGCCGGCCGCCTTCGAACGGCGTGTCGAGCCAGCGGCGCAGGGTGTCGAGACTCTCGGAATCGCTCATGAAGCGCGACGGCAGGACGAGGATGTTGGCGTCGTTATGCTTGCGCGACAGCTCCGCGACCTCGGGACTCCAGACCACCGCGGCGCGGACGTGGGGATACCGGTTCGCGACGAACGACATCCCCAACCCCGAGCCGCAGGTGAGTACGCCGCGGCTCACTTCGCCCCGGCTCACCGCCTCGGCCACCGGCCGGGCGAAGTCGGGGTAGTCGTCCTGGGGGTCGAGGGTGGGCGCGCCGACGTCCACCGGATCGTAGCCGAGACGCTTGAGCTCGTCGATCAGCTTCGCCTTGAGCTCGTAGCCGGCGTGATCGGCGCCCACCAGCACGCGCTCAGACAAAGTTCTGCCGCACTTTCGCCACCATCGCGATGCGCTCTTCCGCCAGCCGGTCGGCCGCGAGGTAGCTCGGGATGCGCTCTTCGCGCGCGATGTCGAACACGCGCAGGATCGAGTCGTAGATCTCCCCCGCCTTGTTGCGGGCGCGCTCCAGCGACCAGCCGTGCAGCTCGGCGTTCACGTTGATCAGGCCGCCGCCGTTGATCACGTAGTCGGGCGCGTAGAGGATGCCCTGCGACTCGAGCTCCTGGCCGTGGCGATCCTCGGCGAGCTGATTGTTGGCGGCCCCGGCGACGATGTCCACCTTGAGCTGCGACAGCGTGTCGTCGTTGATGACCGCCCCGAGGGCGCAGGGAGCGAAGATATTGGCCTGTTGCGCGTAGATCGCGTCGGTCGGCACCGCCGTCGCGGCGAAGTCCTCGACTACCGACTTGACGCGTTGCGCGTCGATGTCGGTGACGATGAGCCGCGCCCCGTCTTCGTGCAACAGCTTGAGCAGCGAGTAGCCGACGTGCCCGCAGCCCTGCACCGCCACGGCCTTGCCCGAGAGATCGTCCGAGCCATAGCGCACCTTGGCGCAGGCCTTGATCCCGCGATACACCCCGTACGCCGTCACCGGCGACGGATCGCCCGACTTGCCGAGCAATCCCGTGACGTGCTCGGTCTCGGCGCGGATGAACTCCATGTCCGCCGTCGAAGTGCCGACATCCTCGGCGGTGATGTAGCGGCCGCCCAGCGACTCGACGTGGCGGCCGTGCGCCCGGAAAATCGCTTCGCGCCGCGTGATGCGGTTGTCTCCGAGGATGACGCTCTTGCCGCCGCCGAGGTTCAATCCCGCGACGGCGGCCTTGTAGGTCATCCCGCGCGCCAACCGCAGCGCGTCCACCAGCGCCTCGCGGTCGTCGTGATAATTCCAGAAGCGCGTGCCGCCCAGCGCGGGCCCGAGCCGCGTGTCGTGAATCGCGATGATGCCGCGATACCCGCATGCGTCGTCATAATAGAAGCTGACCTGCTCGTGCGTGTGCTCGGCGAGCAGCGCGAACAAATCGCCGCTCTTGGATTCGCTCGGGGCCGCGGCGCGGCTAGGCGCCGTAGAGGCCACGCGCGATGACGATCCGCTGGATTTCACTGGTGCCTTCATAGATCTCGGTGACCTTTGCGTCCCGAAAGAGTTTCTCCACGGGGAAATCCCGCATGTAGCCGTATCCGCCGAACAGCTGCACCGCCTGCGTCGTCACCCACATCGCCGTTTCGGAGGCGAACAGCTTCGCCATGCTCGCCTCCTCCCGCACCGGCTCGCCGCGATCTTTGCGCGCCGCAACGGCGTGGGCCAGTGCCCGCGCGGCGGCGACCCGCGTCGCCATATCGGCCAGCTTGAACTGCACACCCTGGAACTCGCGCAGCGGGCGGTCGAACTGGCGTCGCTCGGCGCAATACGCAACGCTCAACTCCAGCGCGCGACGGGCGATTCCCACGGCCTGCGCCGCGATGCCGAGCCGCCCCGCCTCCAGGCCCTCCATCGAGTAGACGAACCCCATGCCCTCTTCGCCCAGCAGCGCGTCCGCCGGGAGCCGCAGATCCTCGAGCGCCACCGCCGCCGTGTTGGAGGCCCGCAGCCCCATCTTGTCTTCCGGCTTGCCGGGATGATAGCCCGGCGTGTCGGTGGGGACGATAAAGGTCGAAATCCCCTTTGCCCCACGGCGCGCGCCCGGCGCATCCGTGCGCACCATCACCATCATCAGATCCGCCGTCCCGCCGTTCGTCGCCCATGCCTTGGCACCGTTCAACACCCAGCCCGCTCCATCGCGCACCGCCTGGGCATGCATCCCGGCCGGGTCCGAGCCGGCGTCGGGCTCGGAGAGCGCGAAGCCGACGAGCAGCTCACCGCGCGCCAGCGGCTTGAGCCAGCGCTCCCGCTGCGCCTCGCTGCCGTGGCGCTGCAGCATCGTCGCCGGAATCGCGTTCTGGATTCCCACCGACACCGCGATGCTGGCGTCGGCGGCGGCGATCTCCTCCAGCGCCAGCAGATACGTCACCGCGTCGAACCCCATCCCGTCGTAGCGCTCCGGCACCGTCATGCCGAGGAAGCCCAGCTTGCCGAGCGCGTCCAACACGCGCCGCGGAAACTCCTTGGTCCGATCCCATTCCGCGGCGTGTGGCTCGATGTGCTCGCGCGCGAACTCGCGCGCCAGCTCCATCACCTGGCGCTGCGTGTCGGTCAGTCCGCCGGCCGGCGCGTCAACGACGGTAGTCATAGAACCCCCGCCCGCTCTTCTTCCCCAGCCGTCCGGCGGAGACCATGCGCGCGAGCAGCGGGCAGGGACGGTATTTGTCGTCGCCCAGGTCGCGGTGCAGCACCTGGAGGATCGCGAGACAAACGTCGAGCCCGATCAGGTCGGCGAGCGCCAGCGGCCCCAGCGGATGATTCATCCCCAGCTTCATGACCGTGTCGATCGCCTCGGGCGTCGCGACGCCTTCCATCACGCAGAAGATCGCCTCGTTGATCATCGGCATGAGGACGCGATTGGAGACGAATCCCGGCGAATCGTTCACCTCGACCGGGGTCTTCCCGAGACTCCGCGCGATCTCGATGGTGTGCGCCGCCGTCGCGTCGGTCGTCTCCACTCCGCGGATCACTTCGACCAGCGGCATCAGCGGCACCGGATTCATGAAATGCATCCCGATCACCAGTCCCGGCCGCCCCGTCTGGGCGCCGATGGAGGTGATGGGAATGGACGACGTATTGGTGGCAAGGATCGCGCCGGGAGGCGCCGAGCGGTCGAGGTCGCGAAAGATGCGGAACTTGGTCTCGGGATGCTCCGAGGCAGCTTCTACCACAAGCTCGGCCTGCCCTGCCCCGTCGAGCACCGTGGACATCGTCAACCGGCCCAGCGTCGCGACTTTCTGCTCCGCGGAGAGCCCGCCCTTCTTCACCTGGCGCTCGAGGTTCGACCCGATCGTCTCGCGCGCCTTGTCGAGCTGGTCTCCCGAGACGTCGACGAGCAGCGTGTCCCAGCCGTTCTGCGCGAAGACATGGGCGATGCCGTTGCCCATGGTACCGGCGCCCACCACGGTCACACGGCTCACGTCGCCGCCTGCGCCAACCAGTCGGCGGGACGACGAATGCCGCGGCCCAACACCAGCACACTCCCCAGCAGGAAGACGAGGGTACCGATCACCCCTCCCTCCGGACCGAATCGCCCGCCGTCGAGCCACATGTGGGCGCCGGGCGTGTAGGCCCCCGGCATATTGAAGACGATGCCGCTCACCGGTGCGTCGAACACGAGGCTGAGACCGGCATTCCACCCGAAGTGCAGGCCCCAGGCAAGCGGCATGCCCCCGTTCGAAAAGAACGCGACGCCGAGCCAGACCGCGGCGAGCGCGATGTTCACGGTGCTGAGCAGGTCGACATCGGGATTCGCCAGATGCGCCGCGCTGAACGCGACGGCGAGGAAGAAGATCGCCGTGCCGGGACCCGTCGCGTCGGCGAGACGCCGCAGCGGATAGCCACGGAACATCAGCTCTTCGGCAAGCGCCGCGGTGAGCAGACCGACGCCGACCGGCAGCGCGACGGCCCAGAAGTTGCCGCCGGTGGAGAGTTGCACCGTGGCCTTGTTCGCCACGACTGCGAGCAACACCGCCACGGCCGCCATGCCGGCTCCGAGCGCGATGCCGTACAGGAAACGCCACGGGAACGTACGGGGTTTACGCCACCCCAGCCGGCTCCAGGTATGGCGGTCGAGGACACGGCCGACGATCACGGTGGCGACCGCGAACCCGAGCAGTCGGAAAGCGCCGTCGCGCGCCAGCCACCACAGCGGGCCGCCGATCCGCGGCATGGCCGCACCGAGCCCGAGCGTGACGGCAAGCCCGACCGCGGCGAACAGCCCGAGCCACAACAGCGCGATCCCCAGCGGTTTCAGCTGGTCCATAAACGATTCGCGCGCCCTAGAGGCGCGCGCGGACCGGTCGGATCGTGGGACGCAGGATGAGCACCGCCAGCACCAGCTTGACGAAGTCGCCCAACAGGAACGGGACCGTGGCCAATTGGGCCGCGCGGCTCAACGATCCCGTGAGCACGAGCAGCTGCGCCAGACCACCGAGGTGAATCAGCACCAGTCCCGCGAACGTGGCGAGCGCCACGCGGCCGATCTGCCGGCCGTCTCCCGCGAGCCGACCGACGGCGTACGCGGCCAGCGGATAGGCCAGCAGGTACCCGCCCGTCGGTCCCAACAGCCGGGCGACGCCAGGCAATCCCACCGGCGTGAACACCGGCAGGCCGGCGGCGCCGAGCGCCAGGTAGAGCAGCAGACTCGCCGCGCCGAGCCAGTTCCCGAGCAGGCCGCCGACGATCAGCACGGCGAGCGGCTGCAGCGTCATCGGGACGGGAGTTCCCGGCAGCGGCACGGCGACCTGCGCCGCGAGTGCCACGAGCGCGGTGCCGAGCAGCACGGCGATCGTGCGCCTGAGTGGCAGCGTCGCATTCCGAAGCGCCAGCACCTGTTCCATTACATCGCCTCCACGCTGAGGGCGACGGCATTGCCGCCGCCAAGACAGAGGGTAGCGAGACCGGTGCGCACCTTGCGATCTCGCATGGCATATAGCAGCGTCGTCAGCACGCGCGCGCCCGAGGCACCGATCGGGTGTCCGAGGGCGATGGCGCCGCCGTTGACGTTGACGCGGTCCCAGTCCCAGCCGAGCGCCCGACCGTCGGCGAGCGCCTGGACAGCGAACGCTTCATTCGCCTCGATCAACTCGTAATCGCCGATCTTCGTCCCGGCCTTCTGCATCAGGTTCTGCACCGCCACGATCGGGGCGAAGAACAGATCTTTCGGCTCCCCGCCCCCCGTCGCATAGGCGGTGATGCGGGCGAGTGGCGCGAGCCCGTGGGTGCGTGCGAACGCGAGCGACGTGACGACGAGCGCCGACGCGCCGTCGTTCAACCCCGGAGCGTTGCCGGCCGTGACGCTGCCGTCCTTCTCGAACGACGGTTTGAGCGCCGCGAGCGCCGCGAGACTGGTATCGGCCCGCGGCCCCTCGTCCTTGTCGACCACGGTGGAAGCCTTTTTCCCGGGAATCTCGACCGCCACCGTTTCGGCCTTGAACCGGCACGCCTGCATCGCGGCAACGGCCTTCTGGTGGCTCGCGAGGGCGAACGCGTCCTGATCGGCGCGCGACACGCCCGCCTTCCGCGCCGTGTATTCCGCCAGGTTGCCCATGTGCTGGTTGGAGAACGAATCCCATAAGCCGTCGTGGATCATGCCGTCGACGAGCGACTGGTTGCCGGCTTTGATGCCGCCGCGCATCCCATATACGTAATAGGGCGCGTTCGACATCGATTCCATGCCGCCCGCCACGACGCACTGGGCGTCACCGGCTTTCACGGCCTGCGCCGCAAGCATCACCGCTTTGAGCCCCGAGCCACACACCTTGTTCACGGTGAGGCTGGGGATGGTTCCCGCGAGACCGGCGTGAATCGCCGCCTGTCGCGCCGGCGCCTGCCCCACCCCTCCCTGCAGCACATGCCCGAGGATCACTTCATCGACGGTCTTTTCGTCGATGCCGGCGCGGCGCACCGCCTCGCGCACCACGAGGGCGCCGAGTTGGGGGGCCGGCAGCGGGGCGAGACCGCCCAGAAATCGTCCGATCGGCGTGCGACAGGCGCTGAGAATGACGGGTGTGGTGGCGTCGCTCACGGGGTTCCCTCCACCTCGGACTCGCGTCCGAGGTTAGCTAACCCCGGGCGCCAGCCCGGGGATTCTAGTCCCAGTCAAACTAACGGAGTGAGGGACCGGGTGTGAACCTCCTGCTTCAGCCGCTCCACGAAATCCACAACCGGCAGCACCTCCTGCTTCTTCCCTGCTCCCCGCGCGCGCACGGCGACGGTCCCGCTGTCAGCCTCGCGCTGACCCACCACAGCCAGGTAGGGCACTTTCATCAATTCGCCGTCGCGCACGCGATAGTTCAGCGTGTCGTTGCGATCGTCCAGGTGGACGCGCAGTCCGGCTTGTGTCAGCGTCGCGGCGACGCCGCGGGCCGCCGCAGCTTGCGCGTCGGAGATCGGCAGCACGCGCACCTGCTCGGGAGCGAGCCACAAGGGGAACGCGCCCGCGAAGTGCTCGATCAGGAATCCGACGAATCGCTCGAGCGTTCCGTAGATCGCGCGATGGATCATCACGGGACGGTGCGCCGTGTTGTCGGACCCGGTGTACTCGAGCTGGAAGCGCTCGGGAAGCTCGTAGTCGAGCTGAATCGTCGCCCCCTGCCACTCCCGGCCGATGGCATCGTTGAACTTCACGTCGATCTTGGGACCGTAGAACGCGCCGCCGCCCGAGTCGATGCGGTAGCTCAGTCCGCGCCGCTTGAGCGCCTCTTCGAGCCCCCGCTCCGCCACGTCCCACATCTGGTCGTCGCCCAGTTTCTTCAAGGGACGCGTCGCGAGATCGAGCCGGTAGGCGAGCCCGAACGTCTTGCCCAGCACCAGATCGACGATGTCCAGCAGTGCGAAGATCTCGTCGGTGATCTGATCCTCGCGCAGGAAGATGTGGGCGTCGTCCATCGACAGCCCGCGTACACGCAGCATGCCGTGCAACGTTCCCGAGCGCTCGTTGCGGTACACGTTGGCGATCTCGGCGAGCCGGATCGGCAGGTCGCGGTAGCTGCGCTGCTGCGAGGCGTACACGAGAATGTGCATCGGGCAATTCATCGGCTTCACCCGGTACTTCACTTCCTCCGACTCGCCCTCCCCTGCCGCCATCGGCGGGAACTGGTTCTCCGCATACAAGGGAAGGTGGCCCGAGCGCAGGAACAGCTGCTCGCGTGTGACGTGCGGCGTGTACACGAGCTGATAGCCGCGCGCCAGGATGACGTCTTCGATGAAGCGGCGCAGCTGGAAGTTGATCATCGCCCCCTTGGGGTGCCAGAAGATCAACCCCGGCCCGACGTCTTCCTGGATCGAGAACAGGTCGAGCTGCTTGCCGATGACGCGGTGATCGCGCTTCTTCGCCTCCTCGAGCCGCCGCAGGTAAGCGTCGAGGTCGTCCTTCGTGAACCACGCCGTGCCGTAGATGCGCTGCAGCATCTGACGCCGCTCGTCGCCGCGCCAGTACGCCCCCGCCCCGTGCAGCAGCTTGAAATGCTTCACCTTTCCCGTGCTCGCGACGTGCGGGCCCCGGCACAAGTCGACGAACGGCCCGTCGGTGTAGACCGAGATCACCTCGTTGGGGCCGAGGTCGTCGATGCGCTCCAGCTTCAGCGGGTCGTCCTTGAAGCGTCGCTTGGCTTCTTCGCGCGAGACTTCTTCCCGGACGAACGGATGATCCGCCTTCGCCACTTCGGCCATCTTGTTTTCGATCGCCGCCAGATCCTCGGGCCCGAAGGGCCGTTCCACCTCGAAGTCGTAGTAAAAGCCATCCTCGATCGGCGGGCCGAACCCGATCCCCGCCTTGGGAAAGAGCTGCCGCACCGCCGTCGCCAGGACGT
This sequence comes from Gemmatimonadales bacterium, assembly GCA_035718325.1. Classification (GTDB taxonomy): domain Bacteria; phylum Gemmatimonadota; class Gemmatimonadetes; order Gemmatimonadales; family GWC2-71-9; genus DASTHG01. Next base: position 14,887 of record DASTHG010000076.1, read on the forward strand.
GCGCCGCCGAATGGCGCAACACGTCGAGCGCCTGCGGGTCCTTGTCGGTGACAATCGCGACCGACGCTCCGTCCGGCAGCGGCCGGCCGAGATCGCGCACTTCGCCGTTGACGCGCGCCGCAATCGCCGCCTTGGCGAGTCCCGGGCCGATCTGGGCCGCGAGATCCCGCGCCGTGCTGCCGGCAGGCAGGACCCGGGTACTCCCATCCGGGAGAGTGATGTGCAGTTCGTTGGCCACGGTCAGCGGGTGGTGTCGGTTTCGACGCTCGGCTCGACGGAGCCGAAGGGCGGGAGCTGCGTGCCGTTCCGGAAATACAAGACGATCCCGCCCACGAGCAACAGCGCCAGCATCAGCCAGCGCGCCAGCCGGATCGTCGAAATGACGTTGGGTTCGTCGGCCATGCCGGGAATTCTACAGGGGCGGCGGTCGGGCGGACAGGCGGGCGTGAGAGGCGGCGGTCAGTAGGGCGGCGGTCAGTACGGCGGCGGTCGGAAAGACCGCCTGACCGCCGATTCTCCGACCGCTGTAGTTCCGACCGCCATTATTATAAGGAATGCCCGCCGCACCCGAACTCCCGCCCCAGTACGATCCCAGCACCGTCGAGGCCGGGCTGTACCGCACCTGGATGGAGCGCGGGGCGTTCGCCCCCACCCCGGGGCCCGGCCGCGAGCCCTACGTGATCGTCATCCCCCCGCCCAATGTGACGGGGGTGCTGCACATGGGCCACGGGCTCAACAACACGATCCAGGACGTGCTGATCCGCTTCGCGCGCGCGCGCGGGCGCGAGACGCTCTGGCTCCCCGGCACCGACCACGCCGGCATCGCAACACAGAACGTGGTCGAACGCTTGATCGCCAAGGAAGGCAAGACGCGCTTCGATTTGGGCCGCGAGGCGTTCGTCCAGCGCGTGTGGGCATTCGTCAAAGAAACCGGCAACACGATCCTCGAGCAGCTGAAGCAGATCGGCGCGTCGTGCGACTGGACCCGCACCCGCTTCACCCTCGACCCGGCCTACACCCGCGCCGTGCGCGAGGTGTTCGTGCGGCTGTGGGAAGAAAAACTGATCTATCGCGGCCACCGCGTGATTCACTGGTGCCCGCGCTGCCTCACTGCCCTCTCCGACGAAGAGGCGGAGTCCAAGGAAACCGAGGGGAAGCTCTACTACATCCACTATCCGCTCACCGACGGCAGCGGCAGGGTGACCGTGGCGACGACCCGTCCCGAGACCCTGCTCGGCGACACGGCGGTCGTGGTCCACCCGGATGACCCGCGCGGCGCGCCCTATATCGGCAAGCACGTGCAGCTCCCGATCACGGGCCTCGAACTCCCCGTGCTCGGCGACGAGAGCGTGGACCGGGAGTTCGGCACTGGGTTCGTGAAGGTGACGCCGGCACACGACGCCAACGATTTCGAGATCGGCCTGCGGCACGGGCTGGCGATGCCGCTCGTGATGCGCGAGAACGGCACGATGGGCGACGATGGCGGCGACCGTCACGGCGATCCGACGCCTCGCGTTCCCCAGCATCTCGTCGGCGTCGACCGCTTCGTGGCGCGCAAGCAGATCGTGAAGCAGCTGGAGGCGGCGGGACTCCTCGCCAAGGTCGAGTCGCACCACCACAACGTGCGTCACTGCTACCGCTGCGACTCGATCGTCGAGCCGCGGCTCTCGGACCAGTGGTTCGTGAAGATGAAGCCGCTCGCCGAGCCGGTGCTCGACTGCTATCGCCGGGGCGAGATCACGATCGTCCCCGAACGGTGGAACGCGACGTTCCTGAACTGGATGGAGAACATCCGCGACTGGAACATCTCGCGGCAGCTGTGGTGGGGACACCGCATTCCGGTGTTCACGTGCACGAAGTGCAAACACGAGTGGGCCGATCGCGAAGACCGCACCACGTGCCCGAAGTGCGGCGGTCCGGTCGAGCAGGATCCCGACGTCCTCGATACCTGGTTCTCGTCGTGGTTGTGGCCGTTCGCCACGCTCGGCTGGCCCGACGACACGCCCGACCTGCGGCGCTATTACCCCGGCCACACGCTCGTCACCGCACCCGAGATCCTGTTCTTCTGGGTGGCGCGCATGCTGATGGCGGGTTTCCATTTCATGGGGAAGAAGCCGTTCACCACCGTGTATCTCACCGGCACCGCGCGCGACGCGCAGCACCGCCGCATGTCGAAGTCGCTCGGCAACGGCATCGATCCGCTCGACGTGGTGAAGCTGTACGGAGCCGACGCGCTGCGCTGGACGCTGATCGGGAACGGCTCGCTCGGCGCCGACGTGATTCTCGATCACAACGATCTCGAGACGACGTTCGCCACCGGACGCAATTTCGCGAACAAGCTTTGGAACATCGCGCGCTTCCTCCTGCCGCACCTTCCCACGGAAGCGATCTCGATCAGGGCCCTGGACCCGCGGACGCTGACGCTCGCCGATCGCTGGATCCTCTCGCGCACCGAAGGAGCGGTCGTCGACGCGACGGCGGCGCTGGAGCAGTTCCGGCTCGACGAGGCGGCGAAGCGCTGCTTCGAGCTGGCCTGGGGCGAGCTGGCCGACTGGTACGTGGAGACGGTCAAGCCGCGCCTCGCGGCCGGCGATCAGAGCGCCCGCGCGGCCAGCGCGGTGCTGCTGCACGCCTGGGACACCGTGCTGCGGCTGCTGCACCCGGTCGTCCCCTTCATTACTGAGGAGCTGTGGCAGAAGCTGCCCGGACGCCGAGCCGGCGAGCTGCTCATCACGGCCCCCTGGCCCACGCCCGAGCGGGGGCGCATCGACCCGCAGGTCGAGGCGGAGTTCGGCGCGGTGCAGCAGGCGATCACGGCGATCCGGAACATCCGCGCCGAGTACCGCGTGTCCCCGAAGGTCAAGCTCGCGGCGGCGATTCGCGCCGCAGGGTCGGCGGCGCGCGGCGTGTTCGAGTCGGAGCGCGACACGATCGTGCGCCTCGCGCAGCTCGAGTCTGTCACCTCGGATGGCGCGGCGCTGCAGGGGGCCCACGCCGTATTGAGCGACGGCAGCGAGGTCGTGGTCGCGCTGACTGGAGCAATCGATTTCGGGCAGGAGTGCCGGCGCCTTTCCGAAGAGCTGACGCGGCTCGACAAGCAGCTCGAGGGGCTTGTGGCCAAACTCGCCAACGAGCAGTTCATCTCCCGCGCTCCCCCGGACGTCGTGGCCCGGGAGCGCCAGAAGGAGCAGGCGTGGCGCACGCAGCGCGACGCCCTGGCCGGCAAGTTAGCGGCGCTCGGCTGCGGCTGATCGCGCTGGCGAGCGTGGCGCTTGGCGCCTGCGCCCGCACTGGCGAGCCCCCTGGTGGACCCCCCGACGTCAAAGCGCCGGTGATCATCGGTGTGTATCCCGAATCGGGTGCGGTCGTCTCCGACCTGCACGCGGACGCCGTGATCCAGTACGACGACGTCATCGACGAGATGGGCGGCGGCGGCACCGCGGGAGGCACGACCGGTGCGGCGACGGGACTCGCCACGAAGGTGCTGCTGTCACCGACGCGGGGAGCGTACAAGGTGTCGTGGCACCGGTCGGCAATTCACGTGAAGCCCGCGGAGGGGTGGAAGCCGGGACGCGTGTACCACCTGGAGATCCTGCCCGGAATCTCCGACCTGCGCCGCAACTCGACCAAGGACCGGCGCACGATCATCTTCAGCACCGGACCGCCGGTCCCGACGAGCGTGCTGCAAGGCAGCGTCGTGCAATGGGTCGAGCAGCACATCCTCCCCAACGGGCTGGTGCGCGCGCAGCTGCTCCCCGATACGATCGCCTATCTCGCCGTCACCGACTCGGTGGGCCACTTCCGGCTCGATGCGATCCCACCGGGGCGATATCTCGTCTACGCGATCGTGGATCAGAACAACAACCGCCAACGGGACCGCCGCGAGGCCTACGACTCCGCTGTCGTGACGCTCGATACGACGGCGTCGTTCGTGCTGTGGACATTTGTTCACGACAGCATCGGACCGCGAGTGCGGCAGGTCGACGCCATCGACTCGGTCACTGCACGCCTCACCTTCTCGCAGCCGCTCGATCCCGCGCAGCCGCTCGACTCGCTCGGGGTACGCGTCCTCGCCCTCCCCGACTCGACGCCGCTGCAGATCGCCCGGCGCTACTCGAGCGCAGACTACGATTCCGTGGCGGCCCGCGAGCGCGCGGTCGCCGACTCGATCCGCGCGGCCAACGACACGACGAAGAAGGCCGCGCCGCCGCCGAAAAAGGATACGACCGTCGATACCACAGGGCGCGCGGTACCGATCGCGCCGAAGCCGGCGGTCGATACCTCCGCGTTGCGGGCGCTGTTGCGCCAGCGACCGGTGCCGCAGGACAAGATCGTGCTGCGGGTCGAGACGCCCCTCAAACCCGAGGGGAAGTATTTCGTCGAGGTGCGCGGTGCGCGGAACCTGAACGGCGCCCGCGCCGACGGCCATACCGTGCTCGTCGTCCCGAAGCCCAAGCCGCCTCCTACGGCTGCCGATTCCGCGAAGGCCGCCGCCGATTCGCTGCGTCGCCGCGCGGCGCCGCGGCGACCGCGGAAGCCATGAGCGATCCCCGCCGCCAACTGCCAGCGGTGGACGCGCTGCTCGCCGAGGAGACTGTGGCCGCACTCACGGCACAACACCCCCGCGCGCTCGTCGTGCGTGCCGTGCGCGCCGTGCTGACTGCCGCGCGGGAAGACGGCGGCGCGGCCCCGCCCGAAGGTTGGGCGCGAGCGGTATCGAACCGGCTGAGCCAGCTGGCGACGCCGTCGCTCATCCCGGTGATCAACGCCACCGGCGTGGTGCTGCACACCAACCTCGGTCGCGCGCTGCTCGCGGCGTCCGCCGTGCGGGCGATGACGGCGGTGGCACAGTCCTACGCCAGCGTCGAGTACGATCTGGGACGAGGCGCGCGCGGCTCGCGCCACGCCATCTGCCGCGACCTCCTGGTGGAGCTGACCGGTGCCGAGGACGCGCTGGTGGTCAACAACGCCGCCGCGGGCCTCTTGCTCGCACTCTCCGCGCTGGCGCGCGGCGGCGACGCGATCGTGTCGCGCGGCGAGCTGGTGGAGATCGGCGGCGCGTTTCGCGTGCCGGACATTTTAGCCCGCTCCGGTGCGACGCTCGTGGAAGTCGGTACCACCAACCGCACGCATCTCGACGACTATGTCCGCGCGGTCACGCCGCGCACGCGCGCGCTGCTCAAGGTGCACCGCTCGAATTTCCGCGTGACCGGATTCACCGCCGAGGTGGGCGCGGACGAGATCGCGCAGCTGGCGCGCGCCAGCGGCGCCGCGAGCCTCTATGACCAGGGCAGCGGACTGTTGCTCGATCTCTCGCCGTGGGGCCTCAGCGGCGAGCCGACGGTGCGCGAAGCGGTCGCGAGCGATGTGGATGTCGTCGTCTGCAGCGGCGACAAGCTGCTCGGCGGTCCGCAGGCGGGAATCGTGCTCGGCAAGAAACACATGATCGCCGCCTGCAAGGCGGATCCGCTCGCACGAGCCGTGCGGTCGGACAAGTTCACGCTGGCGGGACTCGAGGCGACACTCGCTCTCTACCGAGACGAAGAGACGGCTCGGCGCGAAATCCCGACTCTGCGAATGTTGACTGAAGACATCGTCGAGATCAGACGTCGAGGAGAAACGTTGAAAAAAGGCGTGGGCAAGGAATCGCTCACGCTGGTCGAAGGGTTCTCGGAGGTCGGCGGCGGATCATTCCCAGAGGCGAAGCTCCCGACCTGCCTGGTTCAGCTGACGGCTGACACGCTGACGGCTGACGCCTTGGTTGAGCGGCTGCGGGGAGGGGATCCGCCGATCATCGCCCGGATCGATGACGACCACGTCGTGCTCGATCCACGGACGATCTTGCCGGGGCAGGAGGAAACGGTCGCCCGGGGGATCCGCGCCGCCCTCGATGACTGACCGGCTCGGCGACGGCGCCGTCTTTCTCGACCGCGACGGCACGATCGTCGAAGAAGTCGAATTCCTGCACGATCCCGTCCTGGTGCGGCTCATTCCCGGAGCGGCGCAGGCGATTCGCCGCCTGAACGAGGCGCGCTGGCCCGTGGTCATGGTCTCCAACCAATCGGGCATCGCGCGCGGGCTCTATACCGTGCACGACTTCTTCGCCGTGCAGCGCCGTATCGACGAGCTGCTGCGTTCGGGGGGAGCGCACCTCGACGGCGTCTTCTTCTGCCCCCACCACCCCGATTTCACGGGACCGTGCGATTGCCGTAAGCCCGGCACGAGGCTGTTCCACGACGCGGCGACGCAGCTGGGCGGCATCGACCTCGAGCACTCGTGGTTCGTGGGCGACCGGATCACCGACGTCATTCCCGCGCGCACCCTCGAGGGACACGGCGTGCTGGTACGAACGGGATTGGGGAGTGAGCACGAGCCCAAGGCCCGATCGCTCGGCATTCCAGTCGTGCCCGACCTCCCCGCGGCGGTGACTATGATTTTGACAGAATGAGCTTCGCCGCCGCGACGAGCTGATCGCGAGTCAGCCGCGCCCCCGTGATGCGCCCCGGGCTCGCGTACTTGTAAAACGCCACGAGCGAGAGCAGATCCCCGCCGCGCTGCACGCACAGCCCCTGCTGCTGAGTCCCCCACCCGACCGCCTTGTCCCCGACCCCCGACACCGGGACCACCGGCTGCGCCACCGGATTGCTCGAACACGAGGCGAACCGGCGCGACAGCTGCGTCGCGTCGAAGTGCCCCCACGTGAAGAGCAGCAGCAGCTTGCCGTCCGCTGTCGCGTAGTCACAGGTGCCGCCCGCCCCCTTGGCGGGATTGTACGGAACGAGCCGCACACCGGGCATGGCGGAGGTCCGTGCCAAATCATCCGCCGTCAGCAGCTTGCCGCACACGGGATCGATCGTCCCCACCCGGTGGGCCTGCGCCGCGGTCGTTCCCGGGATGAGGAGTGTGACGGCCAGCACCGCACTGAGTTTCATGGTCGCTCCGGACGCTCGGGGTTCCTCCAAGATTGTGCGGCCGACCCCGGTTCGCCAAATTTGACCGTTCCGTTTCCGCTATTCCCCGACTTCGCCTGCAGGAGCAAGACGTGCGTACCACTCCGTTGCTCTGGGCGGCCGCCGCAGCCGCCGCTCCGACCCTCCTCGTCGCCCAACAGCCGCGCCTCAACCTCGACAGCCTGCGCCGGGCGGTGGTGACGATCCACGCGCTCGACGCCGACGGCTCGTCCATGGCGAGCGGGACGGGCTTCTTCGTGTTCTACAACGGCGGCGAAGGCCTCGTGGTGACGGCGGCGCACGTGCTCGAAGGCGCGTCGGGGTGCAGCATCGAGCTGACGAACGGAGAGACGCGCCGCTGCAGCCCGGCGGCGTCCGACACGGCGAAAGACGTGATGATGCTGGCCGTCCCCGGATTGGCTCCCACGACGCTCAAGTGGGGGTTCAGCGATCGCTCCCAGGACGGCGACGACATCACTGTCATCTCGAACCCGCTGGGCGAGCTTCCGGGGACCGTCTCCAAGGGGATCATCTCGGCCTCGCGCATCGTGAACGGCACCAAGCTGCTGCAGATTTCGGCGCCGATTTCGCACGGCTCGAGCGGCGCACCGGTGTTGAACGCGCAGGGCCAGGTGATCGGGATCGTGCGCAGCACCATCGAGAGCGGCCAGGCCCTCAACTTCGCGACCGCGACCGACATCGTCCGCAACATGCAAATGGACCGTGCGGCCGTCGCTGAAGCGCATGGCATGATGCCGGGCGGCGCCACC
>DASTHG010000077.1:0-22959 GCA_035718325.1 Gemmatimonadales bacterium
GTCGTAGATGCCGCCCTCCGGCGCGAACGCGCGCAGCTGCGCGTACACCCCGGCGAGACCCGCCAGCACTTCCTGGTCGGTACGGAAGAAATTCCCCGGCGTGATCAAGCTCGGCGGGCTTTCATCCAGGTTCGTGCAGCCCAGCGCCAGGAGCGAGACCAGGCCCGCCGCGCCGATCGACAGCTTCAGAAGTCGGTTCATGGGACCAGTGCCTCCTAGAACGTGAGACGCAGGCCGCCGGTAATCGTGCGGGGCCGCGGGTAAGTGAGATAGTCGAGACCGCGTGTGGCCAACCCATTCGACGTGAAGACCTCGGGATCCAATCCCGAGTAGCCGGTCAGCAGCACGAGGTTGTCGGCCGACACGTAGAGGCGAGCGCTGCGCGCCGCGCGCGTCAGCACCGGCAGATTCAAATCGTACCCGACGGTGATGTTCTGCAACCGCACGAACGACGCTCCTTCGACCCAGCGGGAGGAGAAGATCGCCGGCTCGTGAATTCCCGTCGGATCGGTCAGGGCAGGCACCAGGAAATTCTTGTCCTGGAGCGCGTTGCCCTTGGTCGAGTAGACGAGCGCCGTATTGTTGAATACGTCCTGACCCACGGCCGCCCGCACGAGGAAGCTGATGTCGAAGCGGCCCCACGTGGCGTCGCTGTGCACGCCGAGCGTGAAGTCGGGGTTGGCGTTGCCGATCACCTCATAATCCGCTGCGGACGGCCCACCGCCGCCCACCGTCCGCCCAGCCGTGCATCCGGGCGTGGCGGAGCTGCACTTGAAAATCTGATGGCCCTGGGCATCCCACCCGAGGAACACCGGCCCGAAGAACGTGCCGACCGGCTGCCCAGGCATGAGACGTTCGGAGAACTGGTTGGACTGCCCCTGCCCACTCACGGATCCGGTTTCGATGAATGCGCCCGGTGCCGTCAGCTCGTCTACGTTGGTGCGATCGGCGGCAAACACCAGGCCGGCACGCCAGATCAGACCCGGCTTCGAAACGACGACGGCATCGAGCGCCGCCTCAATTCCGTGGCCGCTCAGCTTGCCGACGTTCAGCAGCTGAGTGGGCTGCAGAGCCGGCTGTGGCACGTTGATCGTCAGTAACAGGTCCTTCGTGCTCTTGTGGTAGTACTCGATGCTGCCTGACAGGCGGTTGTGGAACATGCCAAAGTCAATCGCGCCGTCGATCTGCGACGTCTGCTCCCACTTCAGGTTCGGGTTGCCGTTGCTCGTCGCCAGTACTCCGCCCTGCGGCTGGTCACCCCACGGGTACGTGGCACCCGTGTTGCCGGCCAGCGTGATCAGCGACGTATACGGGCCGACGCCGGGGTTGCCCTGCAGTCCCCAGCCGACGCGCACCTTGAAGTCCGAGAACGGCGTGTTCTCCATGAACGACTCACGCTTCAGATTCCAGGACGCGGAGATCCCCGGGAACGCCGCCCACTTGTGCCCGACGGCGAACTTGGACGAGCCGTCGTAGCGCAGCACGCCGGTCACGAACAACCGATCCTGATACCCGACGTTGGCTCTCCCGAAGAACGACACGAGCTTGCTCTCTTCGGCGTCGGAGAAGGTGGTCCGCGTGACCGCGGCGTTCAAGTTGTTGAAGCTGAAGGCGTCGGTGAAGAAGCCGATGCCCTGGGCCGTAATGGAGTTGTCTTTGAACTTGCTGTATTCGTACCCACCCACGAAGTCGATCGTGTTGCGGTCACCGAAGGTGCGCTGGTAGTTGAGCTGGGTCTGCAGCGTTTGGGTCGTGTTGTCGAGATCGGCCTGCCGTGCGAGCCCGCCGCCCAGCGCCACACCGACCGGATTTGAGTTCGGGTAGTACTCTTGGCGCTGCCCGCCCGCGTGGTCCAGCCCGACGTTGACCCGCGCCGTCAGCCCCGGTGTCAGATCGAACTCGGCGTAGGTGTTCGCCAGGGTGCGCGTGGTTTGACCGAGGTTGGTGATCTGCTTCGCCAGCGCCACGGGGTTGCGCGACGACGTCCCCCCGATTTCGTAGAAGTGGGTCCCCGTCGAATCGGTCACCGAGATCGGGAACGTGGGGTTGAACGTGGCGACGTTCTCGAACACCCCGCCCTCGAACCCGCCGTTGTTTTCAAAGGTGAGGTAGGTGTTGTTGACGCGCGAGGTGGTGACGTTGACGCCGATGCGCAGCCGGTTGTCGAGATCGGAGTGCGTCGCGCTGAGGCGGCCCTGAATCCGCTCCAAGGCGCTCGACAGCGTCACGCCTTCCTGTTTCGTGTAGTTCAGCGAAGCGCGGTAGCGCGTGTCTTCGCTGCCGCCGTTGAATGCCAGGTTATGGCTGTGCGACACGGCGGCGCGCGTGATCGCGCTCTCCCAGTTCGTGTTGGCGGGGCCAAGCCGCGAAAGGTGCACGGTGTCGAGGTTACCGGCCGTCACCTGCGCTTGCACGAACGCCCGGTACTGAGCGCCGTCCAGGACGTCGAGGCCGCGCAGCGGGCTCGACGTCGCCGCGTAGCCGTCGTACTCGAACGACGGACCGGTGCCGCCACTCTGCCCCTGCTTCGTTTCGATCAGGACCACGCCGTTCGACGCGCGGCTGCCGTAAATGGCCGTGGCCGACGCGTCCTTCAGCACCGTGATCGACGCGATGTCCGCCGGGTTGAGCTCGTTCATCGGGTTCCGCGGCAGCGCCGGTGCACCGCCGACGCCCGTGGCGTCGGGCTCGGTCTGCACGTTGTTGATCGGCACGCCGTCGATCACGTACAGCGGATCGTTGGTGGCGCTGAGCGAGCTGCCCCCTCGGATCAGCACCTGCGACCCGGCTCCAGGCTCGCCGTTGTTCTGCGTCACTTCCACGCCGGCGGCGCGACCCTGCAGCAGTTGGTCGACGTTCGTCTTCACGCCCTTATTCGCGGTGCCGGCATCAACGGTGGACACGGAGCCCGTGATTGCTTCACGGCGCTGCCGACCGTACCCAGTCGCGACGACCGGGTCGAGGATCGCGGCCTGCGGTTGCATCGCGAAGTCGACGCTCGTCATTCCACCGGCGTTGACGGTGACGTCCTGCGTGACCGGACTGTACCCGATCCGCGTCACGCGCACGTGCTGGACGCCCGAGCCGAGGCCTGAGAGGGTGAAAGTTCCGTCGCTTTTAGAGAGGACGCTGTGGGAGGTTCCGGAAATGCTGATCGTGACGTCGGCAATCGGCTGTTGCGTCGTGCCGTCGGTCACCTTGCCGCCGATGGCGCCGGTCTGATCCTGCGCGCAAAGTCGGGCGGTACAGAGGAACCCCATGACCAATACGGGAATGACATGACGGACTACTCTCATACGCCTGCCCCCCGGCAGAGTGAGGAATGCGACTAGGCGAATTGGCGCGGCTCTCAGGAAGAATGCCGCAACACTCGATGATTCACCGAAACGGCAAGGTGTCAAGCACCTGGGAGACCGCCCCGGAGCCAAAGCCGTCTCTGACCCGGCAGCGCCGCGTTCTGGGCACGGCGTTGCGTCTTGAAATAGGAAGGGAGTGGAGCTGAGGGGGCTCGAACCCCTGACCTCCTGGGTGCGATCCAGGCGCTCTCCCAGCTGAGCTACAGCCCCTAGGCGGACGCTGAACTTAGGCGGACGCGGTTCGGCTGGCAATCGGGGCGGCTATCCGTACTTTCGAGGCCCATGAAACCCGCCACGTACACCCTCACGACCGTCGTCCCCGCCCCGGTGGAACGGGTGTTTGAGACCCTGACCGATCCACATACGATGGCCCAATGGCTTCCCTCCGCCCGGGCCGTCGAAGCCGTGGCCCCACTAAAGAAAGGGAGCCGGTTGCGCGTCGTGTACGACACCCGGGAGGCCGAAATCGAAGTCGTCGACTTCAATCAGCCCTCGGTGTTCGGCTGGAGCGAGCGCTCGGGACGGCGCATGTGGCGAACGTTCTTCCGGCTCGAATTCGCCGGTGCCTCGACCCGGCTCACCGTGCAGACGGTGTGGGAGCCGCCGACACTGTTCGCCTGGCTCAAGGTCAAGATCCGGCAAAACCGCAACGTCACGGGACAGATGGATGTGATGGTGCAGAATCTGCGGATGGTGTTGGAGCAATAAAAGGCGCTGCCGGCTATCAGCTATCAGCGAAACCAACCTCCACCGTCATGCCGTCTTTCGCCGCGACTACTTCCCCAAACACCTCCTTCGCTTCCTTTACCAGGTCTTCGGCCGAGATGGAGTAGCGCGCCGACAAGTGCGTGAGCACCAGCTTGCGCACTTGCGCCGCCTTGGCGACCTGGGCCGCGTCGCGCGCCGTGGAGTGGAACGTCTCCTTCGCCCGGTCCTTCTCCTCCTCCCCGAATGTGGCCTCGTGCACCAGCAAGTCCGCGCCCGCCGCAGCGTCGACGACCGACGCGCATGGCGCAGTATCACCGGTGATGACGACCTTACGTCCGGGACGGCGCGGGCCGACGACGCTGTCAGCGGTCAGCTTGCGGCCGTCCGCCAGTTCCACTGCTTCGCCACGCTGCAACTTGCCCCACAACGGGCCTTCGGGAATCTCGAGCGCCCGGGCTTTCGCGGGATCGAATCTTCCGTAGCGCTCCGCTTCGACGAGCGCGTAGCCGATCGACCCGGCGCCGTGATCGGTGGCGAACGCGCTGACCGAGAAACCTTTGTGCTCGCCGATCACCGCGCCCGGCTTCACTTCCTGGATCTCCACGCCGAAGGGCACCTTCTCCACGCCCAGCAGCAGCGCGTTGTTCAAGACGTGCTTCGCCCCACGGGGGCCATACAAACGGAGCGGCTCCGCGCGACCCTGCAGTCCCAGGGTGCGCACCAACCCGATCATGCCGAGGAAGTGGTCGGCGTGAAAATGGGTGAAGAAGATCTCGGACAGCGCGAAGCTCACCCCGTAGCGCATCATCTGCCGCTGGGTTCCTTCGCCGCAGTCGAACAGCAGGGTCTCGCCTTCGCGCTGCAGCGCGAGCGCGGAGACGTTGCGTTCGACGGTGGGTCGAGCGGCGGACGTGCCGAGAAAGGTCAGGCTCAACATGGCGCGGAATATAGACGTATGGAGCGGTACCACTTCGACTCGGGAGAACCGCCCCATGCCGTCCCGACCCTACCTCCTTGCCGTAACGCTTTTCTTCTCGATACCGGCCGCGGCGCAGCAGGTCCACCACGGCCTCGATCCCGCCAATCTGGACACCACGTGCGCGCCCTGTCAGGAATTCTACGAGTACGCCAACGGGGGTTGGCTCATGCGCACCGAGCTGCCGCCCCAATACCCCAGTTACGGCTCCTTCGTGGAGCTGCAGGACCGCAATACGGAAACGCTGCGTGGCATCGTCGCGGCGCTGGCCCAGACGGCGCCGGCACGCCCCACGAGCCCCGACCAGAAGGTCGGTGCGTTCTATGCCTCCTGCATGGATTCCGCCGCCGCGGACGCCGCGGGAGCGGCACCGCTCAAGGAGGAGCTCGATCGCATCGCCGCGCTCCAGGCTCCCGCTGATGTCGTGAGCGAGATCGCGCGACTGCACCGTGACGGGACGGGGGTCGCCTTCAGCTTCGGTGGGCTCCCCGATTTCAAGAACAGTACGATGAACATCGCAGCCGTCGCGCAAGGAGGGTTGGGGCTCCCCGACCGCGATTACTACTTCCGCAGCGATAGCGCCACGGCCGCTCTGCGCGCCGCCTACCTGACTCACGTGTCCCGCATGCTGCAGCTGCTGGGCGACGCGCCCGCGGCCGCCGATTCCGAAACGGCCCACATCGTGGCGCTCGAGACGGAGCTGGCCCGCGTCTCTCTGACGCGGGTGCAGCGCCGTGATCCCAACGCCAACTATCACAAGCTCTCGATCGCCGCCGCCGATTCGATGACGCCGCACATCGAGTGGGCGGGGTTCCTCCGGGCGGCTGGCGCGCCGGCCGTACCGGACCTCAACGTCGGACAACCGGGGTTCTTCAAGGGACTGGACAGCCTGATCGCGGCCGTCCCGATGGCGGACTGGCGAGCGTACCTGCGCTGGCATGTCGTGCGCAACGCGGCGCCCTGGCTGTCGTCCGCGTTCGTGACCGAGGCGTTCGCGTTCCAGAAGGCCCTGAGCGGCCAGCGCGAGCAACAGCCCCGGTGGAAGCGCTGCGTCGCGGCCACCACTTCCGCCCTGGGAGATCCGGTCGGCGCCGCCTATGTCAAGCAGACGTTCTCGCTCGCCGCCCGCGCGCGCGGACTCGCGATGGTGAACAATATGATCGCGGTGCTCGACGCACGGCTCCACACGCTGCCATGGATGAGCGACTCGACTCGCGCGCACGCCATCACCAAGCTGCGGGCGTTCGGCAAGAAGATCGGCTTTCCCGACAAGTGGCGGGACTACTCCGCGCTCATGGTCGATCGCGGCCCGATCATCCTGAACGTGCGCCGCAGCGATGCGTTCGAGGCGGCGCGGCAGCGCAGCCGCATCGGGAAGCCGGTCGATCGGGCGGAATGGCGTTGGACCACCCCCACCGTCAACGCGTCCTATAACCCGACCATGAACGACATCACCTTCCCAGCCGGCATCCTGCAGCCGCCGTTCTTCGATCCCCTGGCGGACGATGCGGTGAACTACGGCGGCATGGGCGCGGTGATCGGCCACGAGATGACGCACGGCTTCGACGATCAGGGTCGGCAGTTCGACGCCGTGGGCAACCTGCAAGACTGGTGGACGCCGCAGGACGCGCAGCGCTTCCGCGCCCGTGCCGATCTCGTGGTGAAGCAGTTCGATTCGTACACGGTGGTCGACTCGAGCACCCACGTGAACGGCCGCCTCACGCTGGGGGAAGACATCGCCGACTTGGGTGGGCTGAAGATCGCCTACGCCGCCTTCCAGCGGTCCCTTGCCGGGAAGCCGCATCCGCAACCGATCGATGGGCTGACGGCGGAGCAGCGCTTTTTCCTCGCCTGGGCCCAGATCTGGCGCAGCAAGTCCACCGATCGGTACCTGCGCAACCAGGTCACCGTCGACCCCCACGCCCCGGCGCGCTGGCGGGTGATGGGGCCGTTGTCGAACTTGCCGGAGTTCGCGGCGGCATTCCACTGCAAGACAGGGGACGTGATGGTGCGGGCGGATAGTTTAAGAGCCGAAATCTGGTAGGGAGCGAGGAGAGGAGACGCTTAGGGAGACGCCGAGCCGCCGAGCCGCTGAGTGGACGCCCAGATGTGAGGGTTTAGGACGGTCCTAACCCCTTAAACCTCAAATCCACTCGGCGGCTCGGCGGCTTAGCGTCTCCCCCGCCGTCTTGGCGTCTTGGCGTCTAGAAGACTTTCACAGTCAGGTATCTCCCCGGCCTCTCGCGCAAGTCGTTCAGCAACGCCGACAGCGCATCCAGCGTCTTATGGATGTCCTGATACATCACTGTATCCGTCGCCATCTTGCCCAGCGTCCCCTGACCACGGCTGATCTTGCCGAGCAGGGAGTCGAGGCTGGACGTGGAGTTGGCCAGCTGGCCGGTGAGCCGCGACAGGTTCGCGGTCAGGGTGTCCATCCGCATGCCGGTCCGCTGCACGTTGGCGTTGGCGAGCAGCGTGTCGAAGCGCGCCATCACATGCTCCAGCTCGGCCAACGCCTTGGTGCTCTGCGCGACGAGCGGGCCGTTGGTCGCTGCGGTCAGCGCCGCCATGCCGCGTTGCGTCGCAATCATCGTGTTGTGGATGTCCTCCGACAGCTGCGTCGACACGAGCCCCTTGGCGTTGCCGATCAGCTCGTTGGCGTTTGTCGCGACGCGCGAGGCGATATCGGAGAGCTCCTCCGACTTGGTCCCCAAGATCACCGACGTGGCCGGCAGAAACGAATCGGTCTCGGCGCCGGGCGAGTAGTCGATCATCTTCGCTCCGAAAAAATCGACGGTACTGACGACAGCGGACGCGCTGGTCTTGGGCCGCACCCGCGGGTCACCTGAAAGCTCGAGCGTCACCATCACCTTCCCCACGCGCTCGAGGCTCACCTTGGACACGCGCCCCACTTTGACGCCGGATATCATCACCGGGTCGCCTTCCTTCAGATTGGCGACGTTCGTGAATTGGACCTTGGCGAGGACCCCGCGATGGCTGATGGAGCGGCCACTGAACCAGAACAGGCCCACGACGAACAGCACGAGCCCGGCGAGCACCATCGCCCCGACGCCCATTTCCTGCTTGTAGGTCATGTCCATCAGGTCTTCTTCCTTCCGCCCTGGAGGGCCTCGAGATCGAAATCGCGCTCGAGGAACTGCTGCACCGCTTCGTCCTTCGAGGCGAGGATCTCTTCGGACGTTCCCACAGCGCGGATTTTCGCTTGCCACAGGAGCGCGATACGGTCCGCGACCCGGAACGACCCCCGCACGTCGTGCGTCACCACGACGCTCGTTACGCCGAGCTCGTGCTGCAGTCGTTCAATCAGCCCGTCGATCACGTCCGAATTCACGGGGTCGAGCCCCGACGTGGGCTCGTCGTACAACAGATAGGTCGGCTTCCCCGCGATCGCACGCGCGATCCCAACGCGCTTGCGCATGCCGCCGGACAGCTCCGCCGGCATCTTGATCTGGACGTCGGGGCTCAGGTTCACGAGCCGCAGGCATTCGGTCACGCGGGCTTTCGCGAAGTCGTCGTCGCGATAGTTCTCCTCGTTCGTGATTCCGAGCCGGATGTTGTCGAACACGTCCATCGAATCGAACAGCGCGCCGTTCTGGAACACGTACCCGATGCGGGTGCGCAACTGCGACAGCTCGCGCCGCTTCAGCTTCGGCACACTCAACCCGTCGACCAGCACGTCGCCCTTGTCGGGGCGGATGAGGCCGATGATATGCTTCAGGAGGACGCTCTTGCCGACGCCCGACGGACCGAGCAGCGCCAGGGTTTCGCCGTCTTTGATGTCGAGCGAGACGTCGTCGAGCACGACGTTCTCGATGAAGCGCTTGGACACGTGGCGCAGCTCGATCATTTGCCGAGCAGCACCTGGGCGAGGACGACGTCGAGCAGCAAGATCGTCACCGACGTGGCGACCACGGCCTGCGTGGTCGCGCGGCCCACCCCTTCGGCGCCTTGCTGCGTGTTGAACCCGATGTAACAGGGAATCGCCGTGATCGCGAAGGCGAAGCACACCGCCTTGATCCCCGAATACCAGAGATCGAACGACCGGAAGAAGTAGCGTGCCCCGTAAATAAAGTCGGCGTTGGTGATGCCGAGCGATTGTTTCGCTCCCGCCCACCCGACGAGGAAGCCGGTCGCATTCGAGAACATTACGAGCGCCGGGATCACGAACAGCCCCGCGAGGCACCGCGGCAGCAACAGCTGCGTCACCGGCGAGCGGCCGAGGCTTTCCAGGGCGTCGATCTGCTCGGTGACGCGCATCGTGCCGAGCTCGGCGGCGATGCGGGCGCCGACCCGCCCCGCCAGGACGAGCCCGGTCATCACCGGTCCCAGCTCGAGGATCACCGTTTCGCCGATCAGACCGCCCGCAATGTAGAGCGGGTAGGCGCCGGTGAATTGATAGCCGGTCTGCAGCGCCGTCACGCCGCCTGCGAATCCCGAAATCAGGAGCACGATGAAGAGACTGCCGTAGCCGATGCTGTTGGCCTGGTCGAGGAACTCCGGCCCCCAGCTACGCCAGTCGGGAATGCCGCGGACCATGTCGACGATCATCATGAAGAACCGGCCGGCGTTGCCGACGACGTGGAGGCTCCAGCGGCCCACGTAGCGGCGCACCGGGAGCGCGCGTTCGACGGTCGATATCCTCATGTGCGTGTATCTTGGGCGTGCATGGTGGTTTCGACAAGGCTAGCCACGCGTCCGCCTCCCCCCAAGGCCCTGTTTCGACGGCGCTTGCTTGCCTGGTTCAAGCGCAGCGCCCGAGACCTGCCGTGGCGCCGCACGCGCAATGCCTACCGGGTGCTCGTCAGCGAAATCATGCTGCAGCAGACACAGGTGCGTCGCGTCCTCGAGTACTATCCGCGCTTCCTCGCCCGCTTCCCAAACGTGGCGGCGCTGGCACGCGCCCGGCCGGGCGCGGTCCGCGAGGCGTGGGATGGGCTGGGGTACTACGCGCGGGCGCGCAACCTGCACGCGTTGGCGAAGCAGGTGTCCCAGGCGGGGGGGCAGGTGCCGGATGATCCAAGAGAGCTGCGAAAGCTTCCGGGTGTGGGCCGCTACACCGCCGGCGCCGTGGCGTGCTTCGCCTACGAAAGGCCGGTCGCGACGGTCGACACGAACATCGCGCGGGTGATCCGGCGCGTGTTCATCGGCGGGCGGGGCAGCGCGCGCCCCGATCTGTTGCCGCGCATCTGGCGGCTGGCGGAGGAAATCGTGCCGCGCAACGGCAAGACGGCATGGAAGTTCAATCAGGCGTTGATGGAATTGGGGGCCACGGTGTGTGTCGCAAGAAAACCAAAGTGCCCAGATTGTCCCGTGCGGCCAGACTGCAAGACGGGTAGACGCTCAGGGAGACGCCAAGCCGCCGAGCCGCCGAGAGGTTTTGAGGAGTGAGGGGTTGGGGATTATCCTTCCGCCTCGCGCCTCGGCACCACCCGGCGGCTCGGCGGCTAGGCGTCTCCCTGTCCGTCTCGGCGTCTCGCTCCTGGAGGTGGAAGTGCTAGCATCAGCCGTCATGATCGCCGATCCATTGGTCGCCGCTGCCGGCGCCACGTCCGCCGAGGTCGCCGCGCTCATGCGCTCCCGCAACATTTCGGTGGTGCCGGTAATCGACAATCCCAAGGACCGGCGGTTCCTCGGGACCGTCTCGGACCGTGACATCGTCGTGCGCTGCGTCGCAATGGGACACGATCCCAAGGAGTGTTCCGCCGAGGATCACATGCGCACCGACACAGTGATCGTCGCGCCGGCGCAGGAGCTCGCGGGGTTCAAGCTGACGAAGCAGTTGGACCTTGACGATCACCATGTGCGATCGACGATTGTCGTCGTGGACGAGAAGCGGAGGGTGGTCGGGTTCATTCCCCACCCTGAAGAGGTCCAGGGCATCCTGATCGGTTGAGCGGGAGATTCTTCTGGTGCGGAAATATTTCACTATCGCCGAAGCAGAGCGGACCCTTCCCTTCGTCCGCCGCATCGTCTCCGATGTCACCTCGCTCTACCCGACGTGGCGCGATCTCGTGAATCGCCACGAGCTGCTCTCGGCCCGCTCCAATCCCGAGTGGGGCGAGTCGCCCGAACAGCTCGACCTGCAGCGCCAGATCGAGTCCGTGGCGCGCAGGATCACCGACTGCCACGAGGAGC
The DNA here is from genome assembly GCA_035718325.1 of Gemmatimonadales bacterium. GTDB lineage: Bacteria > Gemmatimonadota > Gemmatimonadetes > Gemmatimonadales > GWC2-71-9 > DASTHG01. The sequence continues at coordinate 11,197 of DASTHG010000077.1, forward strand.
TCGATCGCGTCGGCTGCGTCCTCAAAGATCCTCAGCTCGGGCTCGTCGACTTCTACGGCAAGCTCGACGGCCGCGATATCTTCTGGTGCTGGAAGCACGGGGAGGAGCACATCGGACACTGGCACGAAATCGAGGCCGGCTTCGCCGGGCGTCGGCCACTCCCGAGCGTAGTCGCCGAAAGGAAAGCGTGATGCACGGCCTCTGGCCCTTGGTCCACGAGGTGGGCGTCATTCTCTGGCTCGGCGGCGGCCTGGCGACGATGGTCCTGGGCGTCGCCGCCAAACAATTCGCCGCGGGCGAGCGCCTCGCGGCGTACCGCCTGACCAGCGCTATTCAGCGCATCCTGCTGGGGCCGGGAGCGGCAGCGGTCGTGCTCTCGGGGGTGGTCCTCGCGTCTCCCTATATGAAGGAAGGGACGGTGCCGGGGTGGCTGATGTTGATGATGGTCAGCGGCATCCTCGGCGCCCTCATCGCAATCGGGGTGACGGTTCCCACCGCAGCCAGGCTAGGACGGCTGGAAGTAGACCCCCGAGGTGAATTACCGGAGAGCTTCGCGGGGTTGCGGAAGCGGCTCGTGCTTTCGGGGTCGATCTCCGGTGGACTCGGGTTCATCGCGCTCGTCGCCGCGACGGTGTTGCGGAGTTAGCGCGCGAGGGCCGCCCGCGCAGCAGCGTAGCCCGCGTCGATGTAGCGCTTCACGTTTTGCACGGCGAAGGTGGCTTCCCGCTCCTTCACCGGTCGTACGAGGACGAGCCGTGCCCCTTCTTTGGGCCAATCCCGAATCGCGTTTTCAGCCTGAGCAGCCATCATGATCCGCTCCGAGGATCCATGCGCACGGACCAGGGCCGGCGGCATCATCTTGCTCACAGTGGCGGGAGGGGGTCCTTCGTCGAAGCCCGGTCCGACGTGCACCGCGACCACGAAATCGGCGGAGATCTCCCTGGCGGGCGCAAGCGGCAGCACGGCGCGCAGGCCGCCGTCGGCGAACCGCCGCCCGTCCAAGGTCGCGGGCGGGTAGTACAACGGCAGGGCGCAGGAGGCGTACAATGCGTCCCACAGCGGCACATCGCGATGCTGGTCCCCGAACACGACCAGCTCGCCCGAATCGAGATCCGTCGCCGTCACGCGCAGCGGCACTGCGAGATCGCTGAAACGCTGCGCCGGGACGAGGCGGGCGATCAGCGCTCTCAGCGGTTCGGGCTTCAGCAGATGATCGGCGAAGAATCCCTTGACGAGCGAGACGTAATCGAGTGCGACCACGGGCCGCGCGGAGGGCTGCAGCAGCTGGTCGGTGAGCGCCTCGGGGGTCGTGCCGCTGGCAAGCGCGGCCCCCATCACGGCGCCGAACGAGGTGCCCACGTAATACGAGGGAGTCAGACCTGCTTCGGCGAGCGCGCGCGCGGCACCGACGTGAGCCACGGACTTAGCGCCGCCGCCGCCGAAAACTGCGATAACCTTGGGCATGAGTTGATAGACGCCTAGGTAGACGCCAACCCGCTGAGCCGGCGGCTTGGCGGCTGCCTCAGCGTCTATTCCCCATGTCCCTGGTCATAGCGGCGATCCATAACTCGTGTGGCACGCCGTTTGGCCGCCCGATCGTAGCGCCGCTTCTCGTCGGCCGTCTCCGGCACGATCGGCGGGACCGCCGTGGGGCATCCCTTTTCGTCCAACGCGACGTAGGTCACGTAGCACGAATTGGTGTGCCGCCGCTCGCCCGTCAGAATGTTTTCGGCAACGATTTTCACACCCACTTCCATGGACGTCTTGCCTGCGAAGTTGACCCGCGCGAACGCCGTAATCAGCTCGCCGACGTGAATCGGCTCGCGGAAGTCGACCTTATCGACCGAGACCGTCACGCACTGCCGCCGGGCGTGGCGGATCGCGCACACCGCAGCAACGCGGTCGACCAGGGCCAGGATCACGCCGCCGAACACGTTGCCCATGATGTTCGCGTGCTGCGGCATCATCAGCTCGGCCATCACCGCCTCGGACTCGCCTGGGTGGCGTCCTTGCATCAGTAATCCACAGGCCGGAGGTAGAACTCACCGATCGCCGTCTGCGACAGTACCGCGACCGTCGGCAGGCGCCGCTTCCAATGCGTCGAGTCGAGCCGTCGCTGCACGGCGGCCACGATCCTCGGATCGAAGCCGCGCGCCTCGAGCTCCTCCGGCCCGTATCCGCGGATCAGGTAGTAGAGGATGGGATCGGCCTGCTGGTAAGTGAACCCGTAATCCCGCTCGGTTTCCTGCCCGGGAATCAAATCGGGCGTCGCGGGCTTGGCGAGGATGACGTCGGGGACGCCGACGTGGCGCGCCAGCTCCCACACCTGCGTCTTGAAGAGATCGCCCAGCGGATTGACCGGCGGCGAGTCGTCGGCGTGCCAGGTGAAGTAGCCGAGCAACCGCTCCGACTTGTTGCCGGTGCCAAGCGGCAGGGCCGCGTATTTAGCCGATAGGTCGAACAACACGATCATGCGCTCGCGCGCCATGACGTTTCCGGCCCGCGTCGGCGTTACCGCATCCGCCGATGCCAGGTAACCGTCCACCGCCGTGGTGATATCCACGGTGACCGACTGGATGCCCAGCTTCTCGATCACGAGGTCTGCGTGTGACAGACTCTCCGGGCTCGACGTGCGGTACGGCATGCGCACGCCGATCACGTTGTCTCTCCCCAGCGCCTTGGCGGCGAGGAACGCGGTGAGCGCCGAGTCGACGCCTCCCGAGATCCCAACGATGCCTTTCGTGAAGTTGCGCCGCCGTACAACTTCGTCCTTCAGAAACGAGACGAGCCACTGCTCGACCAGCGTGCTGTCGATGTGCAGCGGATCGGTCTCGCCGGCGGCGCGCCGGAAGACGTGGAGCGCAGGAGGGGCGGGTGCGGCGCTGCTCGGCTTGGCGCGCGCGCCATTGGTCGCGGGATCGTACTTCACCGCCTTCGCTTTCCCAGCCTTCTCGCCGGTTCCCAGCCCCTTGGTCAGGATCGGCAGTGCGCTCTGCAGATCGGCGAGCAGCGGCGAGTCAGCCCGCGCATGGGTCAACTGGTCGAGATCGAGCTCGGCAAAGACGAGGCCTTCCTCGAACAGTGGTCCGCGCACCACCAGCTCCCCCATCGGGTCGATCACGACCGACGCGCCCGGGAAGCCCTTCCCCCCTTCAAACCCGACGAGATTCGCGAGCACCACGAACACGCCGTGCTCAAGGGCGATGCCCTGGACCACGCGCTCCCAGCGCACCATGCTCGCGGGAAGCTTCGTGCCGCCGTCGTCCACTCTGGTACCGCGTGCTGGCGAGGCGCTCGGCACGATGATCAGCTGGGCTCCTTCGAGCGCGGCGATCGTCGCCGCGAGGCTGTGCCAGGCGTCTTCGCAGATCAGGATCGCGGCCCGTCCGCCCCAGCTCGTGTCGAACGCGCGCACGCCGTCCTGGCCGCGATCGACGAACCGTTCCTCGTCGAACACGCCGTAGGTGGGAAGAAAAACTTTGCGGTGGACGTGCTGGACCTCGGGCGCCTTGCCGCCGAGGGTGGCGTACAGGCACGAATTGAAGAAGTGGTTCTGGTAGCGCTCGTAGAAGCCGATCGCCACATCGAGCGGCGCGGCACCGGCCGGGAACACCCGCGCGAGATCGGCCAGGAGGGTCCCCGCCGTGACGGCGACTTCCTTCACTCCGCCTTCGACGAAGTATCCCGATGTCGCCGTCTCCGGGAACACGACGAGGTCGGGACGCACATCGAGTGCGCTCGCCTCGGCGAGTACGGCGCCGATGCGCTCGAGGTTCGCCGCGTACGCGCCCTTCATGGGCCGGAACTGGGAGATGGCGAGCTTGAGCATCAGATTTGAAAGATACGCTATCTTACCGGTCATACAGGCGATGGAGTTCGCCTCGAACCGCCACGGCCGTCCGGTCGCCGGCTGATGACTCCTACCCAACTCGAGGGGGGAGTTTTTTCTTGATCGTGTACATCGCAGTGGGTGGCGTCGCCGGCACGCTGGCGCGCTGGTATCTCCAGGGATGGATCCAGACGCGATCCGGTCTCGCTGGCTTTCCCATCGGGACGCTGGCCATCAACCTCGCCGGATCGCTGGTGCTCGGGTTCGTGATCCGGCTGGCGACGGGATCGACCGTGATCACCCCCGAGCTGCGGGCCGGCCTGACGATCGGCTTCTGCGGCGGGTTTACGACGATGAGCACGTTCGCGTTCGAAAGCGTCCGGCTGCTGGGGGACGGAGAGTATTGGTGGGCGACCCTGTACATGGGCGGCACGATCGCGGGCTGCCTCGTGGCCGTGATCGCCGGAACGATGCTGGCGGAGAAACTGCTGTGAACGGGAGGCGCTAATGCACCACCGCTTCAAAGGCGAGCGCACCCTGATGCGCATCTTCATCGGGGAGAGCGACAAGTTTCGCGGCAAGCCGCTGTACGAGGCGCTGGTCGAGCGGCTGCGGGAGAAGGGGCTGGCGGGGGCAACGGTGTTGCGCGGCGTCGCCGGGTTCGGCGCATCGAGCACCGTGCACACCGAGAAGATCCTGCGTCTCTCGCTCGATCTGCCGATCATCGTCGAGGTGGTCGAGACGGAAGAAGCGATCCAGGCGGCCCTCCCCGACCTCGATGAAATGATCGGGGGCGGGTTGATCACGCTCGAGCGGGCCCGCGTGATCATGTATCGGCCGGGCACCGTGCGTCCCAGCCAGCAGGAACTGCACCGCATCGAAGGGCTCGAACCATCGTGAAGCTCGCCCTCTGGCTCGTGGCGGGATTTGCCGCCGTCTCCACGGCTGTTACAGCGGGCTGGACGGCGCAGCTCGATCAGGCCGTCGTGATGAGTGTCGCCGGCCACCGCACCCCACTCCTGAACAACCTCGCCGTCAATGTGACCGCGCTCGGCAGCGCCTCGGTCGTCACACTCATTGCGGTGGCCGTGTCGCTCTATGCCGTCGCTGCGGGGCGGCCGCGCATCGTCCTCGCGTTGCTGTGGACGCCGCTCTCGTTTCTCCTCGACGACGTCCTGAAACTCCTGTTTCAGCACCCGCGCCCCACCGAGGCCATCATTGCGATCCCCGACTCGTACAGCTTCCCGAGCGGGCACGCCGTCGCGGCAAGCGCGCTGTACATCACCATCGCCCTCATCGCAGCGCAGACCGAACGCAGGCAGCGTCCGCGCAGGATTCTGATATGGAGCGGTGTCACGGTCGCTGTGCTCGTGGCATGGAGCCGGGTGTACCTGGGCGTGCACTACTTCTCAGACGTGATCGGGGGGCTCTTGCTCGGAGGAGCAGGGTCGATTGCGGCTGCTCGCATCTCGAATCGCACGAACAGCCGCGCGGCGGTTACGCCCGACTGACTGAGAGAGTACTGAGCAGGTAGGTCCCCGCCAAGACGCTTACGGAGATGATCACCACTATCGGCTGAGCGATGGCCGTTCCGACGAAGAGCGCGGCGTACACCACGACGAAGGCGATCGGCAGGGCCGGGAATCCCGGCGCGAGAAACGGCGCCTCCGGGCGTCTGCGTCGCGCCACGACCAGCGCCAGTACCGCGATCGAGTCCACAATGAGGATCAGCGTGATCGTGAGCGACAACAGCTGCTCGAAAGTCCCGCTCAGCGCCAGCAGCATCGCCGTGGCTCCTACCAGCGCCATCGCCGCCCAAGGCGTCCCTCCCGCGTTGACCCGTGCCAGGTCCCGCGGTCCCAGGCCTTCGCGCGCGAGGCCGAAGATGACGCGAGGCGTGACGAAGATGTTGCCGTTGAGGGACGCGATCACCACCAGGAGCGACAGGGCGAGGAACGCTGCCCCCGCTGCCTCGCCGAACAGCGCCGTCATCACATCAGCCGCGACCAGCTTCGAGGCAGCAACCTTGTCGAGCGGCAGCACGTGGAGGTACGCCGCGTTGAGGGCGAGATACAGCAGCGCCACGAGCGTGATCCCGCCGAGATAGATCCGTGGCAGGCTGGTCGACGGCTCCACGACCTCTTCGGCGATCTTCCCGCCGTCGAGGTATCCGTAGTAGGACCACACCACCGCCTGAAAAGCGATCGCCATCGCCGCGAATACCGCCGCGCCGTGCGGCGCCCCCGGGAGCGACGTCGACCAACCGACACCGCTGCCGCGCGCGAACGCCGCGATAACCACGACGACGAGACCCACAACCTTCAGCGAGGTCGAGATATTCTGCAGCCAGCGACCCGAGGCCACACCGGTGAGGTTTACACCCGTGAACACGACGAGCACGGCGACGCCGAGCCATTGCGCGGCGGCGTCCGGCGCGCCGATCAGCCGGCCGAGATACTCGCCGCACACCACCGCGATGGCGGCGATCGCCGCGATGTAGATGATCGCCTCGACCCAGCCGACGACGAACCCTACCCGCGGTCCGAACGCTTCGCGTGCGTACACGTACTTCCCGCCGGCCTGTGGGTATCGCGTCGCCAACTCGGCGAAGATCAGGCAGCCCGTGAAGGCCACGACGCCGCCGAGCAGCCAGGCGAAGAAGGTGAGACCGGGGCGGCCCAGCTGCGACGCCACCCCGCCGGGTGTGCGGAAGATGCCCGAGCCGACCATGATCCCCACGACCATGGCCAGGCCGTCTCGAACGCGAAGCGACCGTTTGAGCTCGATCATGCGAGCCCAAACGGTCGCCTCAACCATCAGATGTCGCTAGGTGTCAGGGACGCCGGCGGCCTCCCCCGCTGTTCGACGGGCGCGATCCACCCGACGACGAGCTCGGCGCCGACCGGCCGCCACCGCCGCCGGACGACCAACCGCCTCCGCTGTGCCCGCCGCGACCGCCGCCGTCCCCATTGCTCGACGAACTGCCGCCGTTCGAGCGCGGACGCGCTTCGGACGGCGGGGGATCGCGCCGCCGACCGCCGTTGTCCCCACCGTTCGACGCACTGCCGCCGTTCGAGCGCGGACGCGTTTCGGCCGGCGGAGGTTCGCGCCGCCCGCGGTCATCACCGACATACGTGCCGCCGCGCGGACGCGATTCGGTGGACGGCGGATCGCGGCGCCAGCTGCCATGGTCCGGTGATGTGGTGGACGTTGGCCGCCGCCGCGGATCGACCTGCGGCTGGCCACGCCCACCGATACCGGAGTTGACCGGCGGCGGATCGTTGAACCGAACCGGCGTATTGAAAGATGGGCCACGCTGGCGTGGCAGCACGAGTGGCGGTTGCGGCATTGGCCGCTTGAACGTGAACCCGGAGAACGGGCGGCCGCCGCCGTAGTACACGCGGCGATTGCCGTAGCAGAACGGGTTCCCGAAGCACCCGTAGCCGTATCCGTAGGGCCGGTAGATCACACCGTAGGAGAACGGGTCGTAGAAAAACGGATCGTAATAGAAGGAATCACAGAAGAACGGATCGTACAGGAATGGATCGCAGTACCGTCGGTAGTACGGTGATCCGAAGGCGAATCCGACGGAGAAGCTGGAGTAGTAGCCCGGTCCGTAGTATCCGTCGTAGGAGGAGTAGTACGGTCGATACGTCTCACGGCCGACACTGTAGGTCGTCACGTCGTAGTCGTAGTGGGCCGAGTCGGCCATCTGGTCGACCAAGTCCAGCAGTCCGGCTTCGGCGTCATCCCGGATCCGGTCGCTCGCGAGCACCCGGTAATCCCAGTGGTCGCCGCGCACGAAGCGATCGTATCGGAAGGGAGCCGAGGAGCGCGCGGCGAGGATCGTACCGGTGCCGCGGACGTCGTCCACGAAGAAGGATTCCCGGTCCCCCCGCCCGCGCAACTCGAAGTCGTGGCCGCCGCGCACGAAGTCGTCGTCGCCTGGGTCGAGCGGAAACAGCACGCGCACCCGCCCATCGGCGTCGGCCCGCAACACCAGCAGGTAGCCGTCCTCGGCCAGGCGCACGCGCACCTTGGCGCGATCGCCCTGGTAGTATTCGCCGCTGGAGTTGAGGGAGATGCGAACCGGCGGGTCATCCGACTCCACCGTCGTGCGCGGCGCGACGGCGGGTGAAACGGCCGATCCGGTCGAGGCGATCAGGACACCTATGAGCGCGGAGATCATGCTGCCTCCCATGTCCAAACTACATCTGAAACGCGGACTTAGTCACGCCTTACTGTCTCAAGAATCGCGCCGGGCGGCCTGAGCGCGACCGGAAGGCCGAAGCGTCTCACCTGGTGGACAGTGTGTTCCTTTTCCAGGCCAATTATTAAGGAAGAAGAGTTACTTTCTGCGTCGTGAGTGCCTTGCTCGACGCCATTGCCGGCATCGCCAATGCGAGCGAGCCCGTTGCCGGGCTCGTGACGGGCGGCCAACCGACGGCCCGGCACCTGGCCGCGCTGCGGCAGGCGGGGTGCGAGTTGATCCTCGACTGCCGGGATCCGATGGAGCCGCGCCCGCTCTCCGAAGCGGACGAGGTCAAGCGCGCCGGCATGGAGTATGTCGTCATTCCGGTAGGACACACGCGTGGGGACGACGAAACCCTGCGGCGCATCCGCGAGGTACTGACGTCGAACGTGGGCAAGAAGAAGATGCTGTACCACTGCGCCAGCGGTAACCGGGTCGCCGCCACGCTGATTCCCTATTTGATGCTGGACCAGGATTTCACCGAAGCGGAGGCAGTGGAGACCGCGATGCGGGCTGGAGCGAGAAACGCGGAGCTGATCGAGTGGGCGGTGGAGTTTGCTGCAAAGCGACCGGCCGGCGGGTGACGGCCCGAGCCCCGACTAGGGTTTGGGCTCTTCTTTCCCCCCGGCGTAGCGGTGCCAGTACATACGCATCTCGCTGATCTTGCCGTCTTTCGTCTCGCAGAAGATCGCCCCACGCGCGTCGACCCACTCTCCGCTGCGCCGCCGCCGGAACGTGCAGCGAAACTCGGTGGCAAACCAGGGCCCGACCTCGAAGATCTCTCCCGAGCGAAACGACACCTCGGCCTGCGTCGAAGGCAGATCCTGCCAGTAGGCGCGGATCGCGCCGATGCCGACGTCCTTGTGGCTGAACGGCGTTTCGAGAAAGACGGCGTCCGTGGCGAAGACCGACACCAGGCGATCGATGTCGGCGGCCTGCCAGGCTTCGCCGAACGTGTCGAGGAGCTCGCGATAGAACGGAGTGGACGGCATCGGCCGCACAATATACAGACATCCGGAACCCGGCGCGGTGGCGTAAGTAGAACGGAGTGTCCCGTTCGGGGACGCTCATCACGTCATGAGGAGGACGAACCATGTTGAAGCGCATGCTGGCCTCCGCGGCCGCGCTGGCACTCTTCGCCCTGCCGCTCCGGGCGCAGGCTGCCGCCGCCGGCGGCGGCGGTGACCAGGTGACCCTCACGGGTCAGGTCATCGACGTCAACTGTTACTCGACGCATCAGCTCTCGGGCGCGCAGCACAAGAACTGCGCGACCGCCTGCGCGAACAAGGGGGTGTCGTTGGCGATCCTCACCAACGACGGCACGATCTACATGCCGGTGAGCTCCAAGCCCGCCGACCCGCAGAACTCGCGCTTGCTGGCGTTCGTCGAAGGTAAGGTGAAGGTGACCGGCACCCACCGGATGGCGAACGGACTTCATACGATCGAGATCGCCACGGTCGCAGCCGCGAGCTGATTCATGCGTCACACGCTGGGCGCCGCGCTCTTGTTCGTGGCCGCGGCGTCCGCTTGCCGGCCCGACGGCGGGGCGCCCAGCGGCTTTACACTTCTCTTCTTCAACCACTCGCCCGCAGCCACCGTCGAGGGTCGCTCGTGGGCTCCCGATCCGGACCACAGCCGGCTCGTCGCATTCGATCGCGCGCTGCAGCCGGTGCGGACGCTCGCCGGCCCGGCGATCGCGCTGCCGATGAGCGTGTCGGCATTGGGCGCCGACCTGCTCGTCAGCGAAGACGCGGGCGATGGAGTCGTACTCGACACCGCCGGGCATCCACTGAGGGAATGGTCGAGTCCCGCGCCATTCGCCGTTGCGTTGTACGACGCCGCCGCAGGGCGTATCGTCGCGACGCGCTCACCCTATCGCGTGCCGACACTCGCCGCGGAGCCCGCCGACGCGCCGCTCGTGCAGCTACTCGACACGCTGGGGCGCCCCGTCGATCGTCTGGCGACGATCCACGTGCCGCCCACGCCGTTCCTGACCGGAATCACGAACGCGGGTCCGGCCCTGCTCGATGACGGTGGCGCGTTCTACTACGCTCCGCTGGTACGCGATGAGATCGTCAAGTACGATCGTAGCGGGATGCAGCGCTGGACCACTCGGCGGGGGCTGTACCCGAACGAAACAGACCCCGTGTATCTCCCGCCCAAAGGACGCGAGCTCCAAGTCGACGAGGCGATCGTCAACGTCGCCATGGTCCTGGGACCCAACGGCCGGTTGTACGTGCTCGGAGCCGACGATTCGGCGGGGACGAAGCTGCGCGTCGACGTACTCGACACGGCCCGTGGCACCATCCTCGAAACGCGCCACCTGGGGGCCCGAGAAACGGCGGTGGCGCTGGACGCGCGCGGCCGGCTGGCAACGTTCGACGCCGACTCACTCGCGGCACGCGTGCCGAGCGGCGGCCGGGAGCCGTTTTCGCCGGCATTCGCCCTGCCGGACACCGGCGGCGACACGCTGACCCTCGCCCGCTTCGCGGGCAAGGTGACGCTCGTCGATTTCTGGGCGAGCTGGTGCGATCCGTGCCGTGAAGAGTTCCCGCACATGATCGACCTGTACCGGCGCTACCAGCGCCGCGACTTCGACATCGTCGCGATTTCGGATGACGTCGATCGCGTCAAAATGCTGACGTTCCTGGGCCAATATCGGCCGCCGTTCGCCGTGCTCGTAGGCGGTGGCCGGATGAAACAGGCCTATCACTATCGGGGACTCCCCTATTCCATCCTGCTCGATCGCCAGGGCCGCGTCATCGAACGGATCTTTGGCTTCGGCGGCGCCGCCGAATTTCGCGAGCTTTCCGCCACCATTGCTAAGGAGATTGGCGGGTCGTAGGCTTGAGCCGTGCCGGCGCCTGAGCCACGAGCCCCGCGTCCCGTCATCATCGACACGGATCCCGGGATCGATGATACCATCGCCCTGCTCCTCGCCCTGCAGTCCCCCGAGCTCGAGGTGCGGGGCCTCGCCGCGACCTACGGCAACACCACCGTGGAGCACGCCTACCGCAACTGCGTCGAGATCCTGCGCCGGATCAACCGGCGTTTGCCCCTCGCCGTCAGCGCCCGACGTCCGCTGAAACGCGCGCTCGCCACGGCGCCGGAGACGCATGGACCAACGGGACTGGGCGATGCCCCGGTTCCGAGTGCGGGGGTGATCCTCGACTACGTCAAACCGCTCGATCGACTGCTCGCCGAGCAGCCCGAGCCGGTGACCCTGGTAACGCTCGGTCCGGTGACGGGACTCGCCCTCGCGCTGCGCCGCGACGCGGAGCTGGTACGGGAAAAGGTGGCGCGCCACCTCGCGATGATCGGGAACCTCAAGGCCGCCGGGAATACGACGAAGTACAGTGAGTTCAACGCGTGGTGCGACCCCGAGGCGCTGCGCGAAGTGCTACGCGCCGAGCTGCCCACGGAGATCATCGGACTCGATGTGACGCGGCAATTCGTCCTGCCGGGGGCCGCGATCGCCCGGCTCGGGCAGTCTCCCGACGACGGGCAGCAGTGGCTCTTCGCCGCGCTGCGCTACTACCTCGCCTTCCACCGCGAGCGGGAGAACCTCGACGGCTGTGTCCTCAACGACGTGCTGCCGATCGCCGAGCTGCTGGCGCCAGGGACGCTCACTTTTGAACCGCTGCGAATCAAGGTAGAAGTCGAAGATGGTGAAAACCGGGGC
>DASTHG010000078.1:0-4322 GCA_035718325.1 Gemmatimonadales bacterium
GAGCGAGTTGAATCGGGGCACCACCTTCACCATCTCGCTCCCCGCGGCGCCAGCGGTCGTGCCGCGCGACGAATCCATCGAGCCGCAGTCCCCCGCCCGCTCGGGCGGCGAAGTGATTCTCGTGGTCGAGGACGACGATCAGGTGCGCACCGTCGTGTCCAAGGGGCTGCCGCGCCTCGGCTACGAGGTCCTGGTGGTGCGCAATGCGGAAGAAGCGCTCGCCCTGGTGGACAAGCACCCGGGCCGGATCGATCTGCTGCTCACCGACGTCGTGATGCCCGGCCTCTCGGGGCCGCAGCTCGCCGACCGCCTCGCGGCCCGCCGGCCGGAGACACGCGTCGTGTTCATGTCCGGCTATCCCGAGGCACAGGACCCGGCGCTCGGCTTCTCACTCGATGGCCGCAGCTACTTACAGAAGCCGTTCGCCCTCGCGGAGCTTGCGGAGAAGATTCGCACGGCACTCGACGAGTGACGAGTGGCGGGTGGCGAGTGGCTCGTCGCGCCACTCCGGCCCCGGTAGCCGATCCGCGCGAGGCAGGCCATCATTAGTGCGCAATGAGACCGACCACCAGCCACTCGCCACTCGCCACTCGCCACTGAGGTTCCATGCCCTTTCTCTCGCGCCAAACACCCTACGACGTCTGCATCGTCGGATCAGGCGCCGGCGGTGGCATGGCGGCCCATGCCCTCACCCAGGCCGGCGCCAGCGTCGTGCTGCTCGAGGCCGGGCCGCTGTGGTTCTCCACCGAGAACTCCCGCATGCTCGAATGGGCGTACCAGTCGCCGCGGCGGGGGGCCGCGACCAAGGACCACGAGTTTGGAGAGTTTGATGGGTCGATCGGCGGGTTCGAGATCGACGGCGAGCCCTATACCAAGGCCCCGGGCAGCCGATTCGACTGGTGGCGCTCGCGGATGCTCGGCGGCCGCACCAACCACTGGGGACGCATTTCGCTGCGGTTCGGACCCTATGACTTCCGGCGCAAGAGCCTCGACGGCCTCGGCGACGACTGGCCGATCACCTACGACGACGTCAAGCCGTACTATGACCGCATCGACCGGCTGATCGGGCTCTTCGGGTCGAACGAAAACCTCCCCAACGAACCCAACGGCATCTTCCAGCCGCCGCCCAAGCCGCGCTGTTATGAGCTGGTGGTGAAGCAGGCGGCGGATCGGCTCAACGTCACGTGCATCCCCTCGCGGTTGTCGATCATTACCCGGCCGCTGAACGGGCGCGCGGCGTGCCACTATTGCGGGCAATGCGGCCGCGGCTGTCGTACCAACTCGAACTTCTCCTCACCGGCCGTGCTGCTCCGGCCCGCGCTCGCCACCGGTAAGCTCACCATCATCCCCAATGCGATGGCCCGTGAGGTGACGCTCAACGACCGCGGCCTTGCGAGCGGCGTATCGTACATCGACAAGACGACGGGCCAGGATCAGCACGTCGCGGCACGCGTGGTGGTGCTGGCCGCGAGTGCGCTCGAGTCGGCGCGGTTGCTGCTCAACTCCCGCTCGTCGAAATTCCCGCAGGGGCTCGCCAACTCGAGCGGCACCGTCGGCAAGTACATCACCGATACCACGGGCACCGACATGGCGGGGTTCATCCCCAAGCTCGCCGACGGCATCCCCCACAACGAGGACGGCGTGGGCGGCATGCATCTCTACATGCCGTGGTGGGCCGACAACAAGAAGCTCGACTTCCCGCGGGGCTATCACATCGAGGTTTGGGGCGGCCGCGACATGCCGTCCTACGGCTTCATGGGCGGCATCCAGAACTACCCCAAGGGCGGTGGCTACGGCGCCGACCTCAAGAATCTGTATCGCCGCAATTACGGCTCGGTGGTGGGGTTCTCGGGCCGCGGCGAGATGATCCCCAACGACGACAGCTACTGCGAGATCGATCCTGATACGGTCGATCGCTGGGGCATCCCGGTGCTGCGGTTTCACTGGAAGTGGTCGGACCACGAGCTGAAGCAGGTCAAGCATATGCACGACACGTTCGAGGCGCTGATCCACGAGATGGGCGGCACGCTGATGTGGAAGAAGCCGGGACCCGACCAGGACTACGGCATCGCACCCGGGGGCCGCATCATCCACGAGCTGGGCGCGGCGCGCATGGGCGCGGACCCGAAGACGTCGGTCGTGAACCCACAGTGCCAGGCGTGGGACGTGAAGAACCTGTTCGTCGCCGACGGCGGCCCGTTCGTATCCCAGGCGGACAAGAACCCCACCTGGACGATTCTCGCCCTGTCGCTGCGGACGAGCGACTACATCGCCGATCAGATGAAGAAGGGGGCGCTATGAAGCGACGCGAAGCCGTCGGACTGCTGTCCGCGGTCCCGTTTGTCGGGCGGTTGCCGCTGCCTCCCGCCGCCGCGGCCCAGGGCTCGAAGTTTTTGCGTGAGCTGCTCCGCGACCCGGCGCAGACCTTCACGCCGCAGTTTTTCACGGCGCACGAGTGGCAGACGGTACGGGTGCTCGTAGACCTGGTGATCCCCAAGGACGCGCGCTCGGGCGGCGCGACCGACGCCGGCGTTCCGGAATTCATGGACTTCATCCTCGTCGCGTACCCGGAGAACCAGTTGTGGATGCGCGGTGGCCTCGCGTGGCTCGATACCGCGTGCCACGACCGGTTCGGGACCGACTTTCTGGGCGCCGCGGCGGCGCAGCGCACGGCCGTGCTCGACGATATCGCCTGGCCCGACCGCGCTCCGCAGGAGCTGCACCACGGCGTCGAGTTCTTCAATAATTTCCGCGACTTCACGGCCTCGGGTTTCTGGTCCAGCCAGATGGGCGTCGCCGATCTGCAGTACATGGGCAACGTCTTCAACCCCAACTGGCAGGGGTGCCCTCCGGAGCAGCTGGCGAAGCTTGGCGTGCGTTACTCGGACTAACATCGGCTGATCCCGGGGCGCGCCCCGGGGTTCTTAACCTCGAGTCAGGGAGACGCGGGTGAGTCAGAAACGGCTTGGCGTCGGGTTCATCGGCAGCGGGTTCAACGCCCGCTTTCACATGCAGGCCTTCCAGGCGATCCGCGACGCGGACGTGCTCGGGGTGTGGAGCCCGAACCGGGCCAACGCCGAGTCGGCGGCGGCGCTCTGTCGCAAGCTCGACATCGGCGCGGCGAAGCCGTTCGCCTCGATCACCGATCTCGTCGCCGACCCGGCGATCGACGCCGTCTGGCTGACCGGGCCGAACTACGCGCGTATCGAGAACGTCGAGGCGCTGGTGGACGCGCTGCAGCGCGGCCGCGGCACCCTCACGGGCATCGCCTGCGAGAAACCGCTCGCCCGCAATGTCGCCGAGGCAACCCGCGTCCTGTCCCTGGTGAAGAGCGTGGAGCTGAAGCACGGCTATCTCGAGAACCAGTGCTTCTCGCCGCACGTGGAGCACGGGCGCAACATCCTGTGGATGCGCGGCGCCGCGCTCACCGGCCGCCCCTATCTTGCCCGCGCCGCCGAAGAACACTCCGGCCCGCACATGCCGTGGTTCTGGCGCGGCGATCTGCAGGGCGGTGGCGTGTTGAACGACATGATGTGCCACTCGGCGCTGGTGGTGCGCTACCTGCTCACGCAACCGGGGGCGCCGCTGTCGTCGGTGGAGCCGGTGCGGATCACCGGACACATCGCCAGCCTCAAGTGGACCCGGCCCGACTACGCCAAGAAGCTGACGAAAATGATGGGCAAGGACGTGGACTACGCCGCCCACCCGTCGGAAGACTTTGCGAGCGTGATGATCGAATTCGAAACCGCCGACGGCCACAAGGTGCTGGGCGAGGCGACGACGTCGTGGAGCTTCGTCGGCGCCGGTTTGCGGCTCTCCGCCGAGCTGCTCGGCCCCGAATACTCGATGTCGTGGAATACACTCGACAGCGGCCTCAAGCTGTTCTTCAGCCGTGAAGTGCGCGGCAAGACCGGGGAAGACCTGGTGGAAAAGCAGAACGCCGAGGTCGGCCTGATGCCGGTCGTCCCCAGTGAGGCCGCCGCGTACGGCTACGAAGGCGAGGACCGTCACTTCGTGCGGGTTTTCCTCGGCAAGGAAGCGCCGCGGCTCACGTTCGACGACGGCCTCGAGGTGGTCAAGATGTTGATGACCGCCTACCAGAGTGCCGAGCAGGGAAAGACCCTGTCCTTCCCGCCGCCCGGGCTCGAGGGATTCGTGCCGGCGGTGGCGAACGGGACGTGGAAGCCATAGTGCGCTGAAGACGGTACGAGACTTGCGATCGGACCGACCAGGGAGAATCCGACCGTCATGACGCTCGACACCACACAGGCCTATCGGGTGCTTGGCCTCGCCCCGGGCGCGACCGTGGACGAGGTGAAGAC
>DASTHG010000079.1:0-28254 GCA_035718325.1 Gemmatimonadales bacterium
ATCTCCCCGTTGCCCGGTTGCTGCAGGGCGAGGAGATCGTCGAGGCGCAGGTAACTCGCGTAGGTCACGGCCATCGGGTTCGGTCCTAGGTGAAGCGCGGTTTGTAGCGATCGAGCGACTCGTACTGGTCGGGCCAGTCGATGGACCACCCCAGCGCGTAGGCGGCGTGGCGGGTCCAGTACGGATCGTACAAATGGGCGCGCGCCAGCACGCACAAATCGGCGCGGCCGGAGGCGAGGATCGTGTTCACGTCGGTAAAGCTGGAGATGTTGCCGACGGTCATGACGGGAATCCCGGCTTCGTAGCGGATCCGGTCGGCGAACGGCGTCTGGAATAGGCGTCCATAGACCGGCTGCTGTTCGGGGATGGTCTGGCCCGCGGACACGTCAATGATGTCGCAGCGGTGCTCCTGGAACGCGCGAGCGACCCGCACGGCATCGGCGGACTCGAGGCCGCCGATCGCCCAGTCGACGGCGGAGATGCGCACCGAAATCGGTTTTGCGGCCGGCCAGGCGGTGCGGACCGCATCGAACACCTCGAGGGGGAAGCGCAAACGGCGCTCGAGGGTGCCGCCGTACTCGTCCTGCCGCTGGTTGGTGAGCGGTGAGATGAAGCTCGCCAGCAGGTAGCCGTGGGCGAAGTGCAGCTCCAGGACGTCGAAGCCGGCGTCGTTGCCCATGCGCGCAGCGCGCGCGAACGCGTCGCGCACCCCGGTCATGTCGGCGCGCGTCATCTGCCGCGGGATCTGGCTATGGGGGTAGTAGGGAATCGGCGACGCGCCCATGATCGGCCAGGCGCCCACGTCCAGTGGCTCGTTGTCGCCTTCCCACATTTTTTTCGTCGCCGCCTTGCGCCCCGCATGGCCGAGCTGCAATCCGATCTTGGCGCGGCTCGAGCGGTGCACGAAATCCACGATGCGCTGCCACGCCTGCACGTGCTCGGCCTTGTACATCCCGGTGCACCCGGGGGAGATGCGGCCCTCGCGTGTCACGTCGGTCATCTCCGTGAAGACCAGCCCGGCCCCCCCGATGGCACGCGTCCCGAGGTGGACGAGGTGCCAATCGTTGGGCGTGCCGTCCTCGGCGGAATACTGGCACATCGGCGAAACGACGACCCGGTTCTCGAGCAGCAGGTCCCGCAGCCGCAAGGGGGTGAACAGCGGAGGCGGAGATGGCAGTGGCGGCTCGTCTACCTGCGCGGACCGCGCCGCGGTGACGGCGAACCAGCGGTCGACCTCCGCCACGAATCGCGGGTCGCGGACTTTGAGGTTGTCGTGCGTAATGCGCAGGCTGCGGGTCAACAGATTGAAGGCAAACTGCAGCGGATCGAGCTGCATGTAGCGCTCGGTGTTCTCGAAGTACTCGAGGCTCACCTGGGCGGCGCGTTGCAGGCTTTCCACCACGGGGCGGCGCTCGGCCTCATACGCCTGGAGGGCGTCGTTCACGTCGCGATGCTGGCGGAGAGATCGCGTGAGGACGATCGCGTCCTCCATCGCGAGCTTCGTCCCCGAGCCCACCGAAAAGTGCGCCGTATGCGCCGCGTCGCCCAGCAGCACGATGTTCTTGTGGTGCCAATGCGCGGCCTTGACCGTCCCGAAACTGCGCCACATGGAGCGGTTCCGCTCCAGCCGGTGCCCCTCGAGCTCATCGGCGAACAGCGCTTCGCAGAAGCGGATCGTCTCGTCCTCGGTCGCCTGGTCCATACACGCGGCGCGCCACGTCTCCTCGCGCGCTTCGACGATGAACGTGGAATGTCCCTGCTCGTACTGGTAGGCATGGACGCGCCACAGGCCGTGCGCGTCGGTCTTGAAGTAGAAGGTGAAGGCGGGGAACGGGCGCGTCGTCCCGAGCCAGACGAAGCGGTTGGGGCGCCAGTCAATCGCGGGTCCGAAGGCGTGGGTGAAGCGATCGCGCAGCGCGCTGTTCGCCCCGTCGGCGGCGAGCACGAGGTCGGCGTCGAGATAGGGTGTGGGATCCTGGACGTCGACTCCGATCTCGATCTTGACGCCGAGGTCCGTGGCGCGACGGCCGAGGATCTCGAGCATCGCGCGTCGCGACAACCCTGAGAAGCCGTGCCCCGTGGAGCGCAGCACGTTGCCGTGGTAGTGGATGTCGATGTCGTCCCAGCGGGCCGCGCGGCGCGCCATGGCGACGAACGTCTCCGGGTCGGCCTGCTCGAGGTTCTCCTGCGTGGCCTCGGAAAAGACCACGCCGAAGCCGAAAGTATCGTCGAAGCGGTTGCGCTCGAGTACGAGGATGTCGTGCCGCGGGTCGGCCTTCTTGAGGAGAATCGCGGCGTACAGTCCCGCGGGTCCGCCGCCCATGGCGACGATCCTCACCGCGGCACTCCCGCCGCCTTCAACAGCTGACCGGCGATCACGAGCTGCTGGATCTCCGTTGTCCCCTCGTAAATCCGCAGCGACCGCACCGACCGGTACAAGCGGTCGACGGGGTGAGCCGCGAGCACGCCGCGGCCACCGAGGATCTGGACCGCATCGTCCACGATGCGCTGGGCCGCCTCGGTCGCGAACGACTTCGCCATCGCCGCCTCGAGCGTGATGCGCTCCGTGCCACGGTCTTTCTCCCACGCCGCGCGGTAGACGAGCAGCCGCGCGGCGGCGAGGTCGGTGGCCATCCGGGCGAGCTTTTGCTGGATCAGCTGGTTGGCGGCCAGCGGGGCGCCGAACTGACGCCGCGTGCCGGCATGGCGGAGCGCCTCGGCCAACGCGCGCTCGGCCATGCCGCACGCCGCAGCGCCGACCGTGGGACGCAAGCGATCGAGGGTGCCGAGCCCGAGGCGAAACCCGTCACCCTCGGCACCGAGTCTCGCCTCTGCGGGCACGCGTGCGTCGTCGAACGCGATGTCGCCCAGCGGGTGCGGCGCGGAGAGGGTGAGCGCCCGCACGAACCGGAACCCGGGGGTCTCGGCGGGGACGACGAAAGCGGACAACCCTTTGGTACCGGCGCTCGGGTCGGTCGAGGCGAAGACGATGTAGAAGTCCGCGATTCCGGCGTTCGAGATCAGGGTCTTTGTTCCGTTGAGGATGTACTCCGACCCGTCGCGCTGCGCGGTAGTGGCGATCGCGCCCACATCCGAGCCCGCGTCGGACTCCGTCATCGCGAACGCGGCCATCGTGGTGCCCGCGAGGACGCCGGGGAGCCAGCGATGCTTCAGGTCTTCGGAGCCGGCCAGGACGATCGGCAACGTGCCCAGTGCCTGCAGCGCGAAGACTGCGTCGGCGAGCGGAGACGCGGCCGCGAGCGCCTCGCGCACGAGACAGCAGGCGCGCAGGTGCTGCTCGGCGATCGGGGCGTACCAACCCGCCGCACCCAGGCGCGCCAGCAACACACGCGCGCGCTCGCGCGCCGCGGCGTCATCGGCAGGTTCGGGGTCGCCGTCGAGCTCGCGATTGGCGAACCCCGTCACCTGGCCAGCGAGTGTCAACAGCGCCGGATCGAGAAACGCGCGGATCACCGCCGTGTCGGGCATCAGGTGAACCGTGGCGGGCGTTTCGCGACGAACGCGTCGTACGATTCGCGGAAGTTGGGATGGCGCATCAGCTCGGCCTGGGCACGGGCTTCGAAGGCGAGCGCCGTCTCGAGATCCATCGACGCCTCACGATTGAGGGCATCTTTCGTCACCGCGAGTGCTGCGGAAGGCCCTTGCGCCAATTGCTCGGCGACGGCCCGGGCGGCGGCGAGCAGCTCGGTCGCGGGGACGACCTTGTGGTAGAGCCCGATCTCCAGCGCACGGGCCGCGGTCATGAAATCTCCCGTCATCAGCAGCGCGGTGGCATGGCTCAGCCCCACCAGGCGTGGCAGCAGCCAGGCGGCTCCCATGTCGGCGCCCGACAGGCCGACCCGCACGAACAGAAACGCGATCTTCGCCGTCTCGGCAGCGATGCGAAAATCGCACGCCGACGCGATCACGGCGCCGGCGCCTGCGGTCGTGCCATTGAGCGCCGCGACGACGGGGCGGCGACAGCGCCGGATCGCGAGAATCAGATCGCAGGTGAGTCTGGTGAACGTGAGCAGCCCGGCCGGGTCGCGCTCGAACAGGCGTCCGATGATGTCCTCGACATCTCCCCCCGAGCAGAAGCCGCGCCCGGCGCCGGTGAGCAGCACGGCACGGACGCCGGGCTCGGTGTCGAGCGTCCGGAAGGCGTCGCGCAGCTCCTCGTAGATCTGGAACGTCAGCGCGTTGAGTCGCTCGGGTCGGTTCAGCGTGATCGTCGCGACGCCGGTGCCTGCGTCCACCGTGTACAGGAACGATTGGGGAGCCATCGTCATGGAATGACCGCGGTCGCTTCGATTTCGACCAGCGCGCCCTCGTCCACCAGGGCCCTGACCTCGACGAGCGCCATCGCCGGAAAGTGTTTGCCCATGTGCCGCCGGTGGACCTCGCCCAGCGCCCGGCGAGCAGTGAGGTAGGCGGCGCGGTCGGTGACGTACACCGTCATGCGGCCGATGTCCTCGGGCGCCCCGCCGGCGGCGCGCACGACGGTGACGACGCGCTCGAGCGCCCGCTCCCACTGCTCCACGATTCCCCCGGCGCCTGCCGCCGTCTGACCTGCGACGAACAGCACACGGCCGCCGGCGGGTCCCAGCATTCCATGATTCCAGCCGCTGGGCTGTCCCAGCGGAGACGGATTGATGATGTCGAAGCTCACGCCCGCAGCGCTCCCGCGTCGAGAACGATCGCCTGACCGTTGATGCCAGCGGCGCCGTCGTCCGACAGCGCCAACACGCACGCCGCCACCTCGTCGGCGGTGACGAGGCGGGGCTGGCCGGAGTGCTCGAGCACGGCGTGCAACGCCGCCTCGCGCGTCGAATGCGTGCGCTCCATGATCCGGTCCAGCGTGCCGTCGGTCAACGGGGTGTCGACGTATCCTGGGCAGACGGCGTTGGCGGTGATGCCGCTGCCCGCCAGCTCGGCGGCGAGCGAACGGGTGAAGCCCACGAGGGCGTGCTTCGCCGCGCTGTAAGCGGCGATGTACTTGTCGCCCGTGAGGCCGGCGATCGAGGCGATGTTGAGGATGCGGCCGCGGCGGCGCTCGCGCATTCCGGGGAGTACGGCCTGGGTGCACAGCAAAGTCCCTGTGGCGTTGACGGCGAAGAGGCGGTGCCATTCGTCGAGCGTGATCTTGGCGACGGGCGCCGAGGATGCCGAGCCGGCGTTGTTGACGAGGATATCGATCGGGCCGAGCCGCTCCGTGGTGGCGCGCACCAGGGCGGTGACGTCGCCGGGCTGCGTGACATCGCAGCGCTCCGTTGCGACCCCATCGAGCGGCACGGGGTGGCGGGCCGCCGCCATCACGCGCACGCCGGCGCCGGCGAGGGCGCGCGCGATCGCGGCGCCGATGCCTCGTCCGCCGCCGGTGACGAGGGCGACGCGGCCGGCGAGGCTCACCCCACGCTCCGCGCGAGCTCGATCATCACCGCTTCCTCGAGGATCGCGCCGAGCGCGGCGATCGTGGCGCGGCCCTCTTCGGGCGTCGCCTCGGAGGGATAGCCGAAGTAGGCGCGCGGGCCGCCGGCTTCGACGAAGCTCTTCTGGCCCGTGGCGATGGCGGCGGAGAGGGACTTCGCGTTGGGTGGCAGCCGCTGGCGGATCTCCTCGCGGACCAGGTCGGGGCGAATCGCCATGATGAGCGACGTCTCATAGCGTCCGGCGTGACAGGCGCCGCTCTTGAACTCCGCCGTGAGGCGCAGCACCCAGGGCTTCTGGGTCACGTCGGGAAAGACGATCCGGATCCGTCTGCTCTGGCGCGCCGCGTCGACCGCGCTTTGCAGCGCCGTGATGTGCGAAGGATCGAGGTGGGCGTTGGCAATGGCGAGCACCTCGAAGTCGTGCCGGGCGAGACTCTCGATCAGGCCCGCGATTTGCGCCGTCACGGCCGTCGGTTCGATCGACACGGTGCCCGGAAAGTCAGCCGCGAACGGCGCCGTCGTGTACGCGAGCGCCGGCAACAGCAGGACGTCCATCCCCCGGGCGGCGAGCTTGTCGGCACCCGCGCGCGCCATCGCCTCGGCGATCCATATGTCGGTGGCGACCGGAAGGTGCGGACCGTGCGCTTCCAGCGCCCCGACGGGCACGATCACGACCGTGCGGTCGCGCTCGGTGCCCCCGGCCTCCTGCCAGGTCAGCTGGGCGAGCTCGCGAACCGGCATCGTGCTGGTATCATCCTCTCATGCGCTTCGCGCCCCCGGAACGATTCAACATCGCCGACTATTTCCTCGACGCACGCGTGCGCGAGGGACGGGGCCGGAGGCCGGCGCTCATCACGGATCAGGGTACGCTCACCTACATGGAGGTTCAGTCGCGGGCGAACCGATTCGGCCGGCTGCTGCTCGACGCCGGTGTCCAGCCGGAACAGCGGGTGCTCGTGGCGCTTCCCGATGGTCCCGATTTCGTCGCCGCCCTGTTCGGCTCCCTCAAGATTGGCGCGGTGGTCGTGATGGTCAACCCGCAGCTCGACCAGCCGGCGATCGAGTACTTCTACGGGTACACGCGCGCCACCGTGGCGATGACCGCGCGAGACTCGGCGCCTACGTTCCAGGCCGCCGCCCCGAGTGCGCCGCTGCTGCGCGAGGTCATCATCGCCGACGATCCGGCGACGGCAGCCCGGATTCGGGAATTCCCCGACGACCTGGAGCTATTTCCGAGCCACCGGGACGATGCCGCCATCTGGCTGTTCTCCGGTGGCACGACTGGGCGCCCCAAGGCGGTGGTGCAGACCCATGCCTCGTACGCCAACACCACCGAGTGCTACGCCAAGGGCACGCTGGGCTACCAGGAGAGCGACATCACCCTCTCCGTCCCCAAGCTCTACTTCGGCTACGCGATGGGGGCGAATCTCCTGTTCCCGTTTGCGGTCGGCGCGACGGCGATCCTGTTCGCCGACCCGGCTACGCCCGAGACCTTGTTCACCCGCATCGCGCGGCATCGTCCCACGATTCTCGTCAACGTGCCGACGATGGTGAACCGGATGGTGAGCCACCCCCAGGCGGCGGGTCAGGACCTTTCGTCGCTGCGCTTCGCCACTTCGGCGGGGGAGGCGCTGCCAGTGGAGTTGTACCACCGCTGGCGTGACACCTTCGACGTCGAGCTGCTCGACGGACTCGGCACTGCCGAAATGTGGCACATCTTCATTACCAACCGGCCGGGGGCAGTGCGACCGGGCACTCTGGGACAGGTGGTCGACGGGTTCGAAGTCCGGGTGTGCGACGACGCGGGCGACGATGTCGCCGATGGGGAGGTGGGGATGTTGTGGGTGCGCGGCGGCTCGCGCGCGATCGGCTATTGGCAGCAGATGGAAAAGACGGCGCAGGCGTTCCGGGGCGACTGGTACGTCTCCGGCGACCTGATCTCCCGCGACGGCGACGGCTACATCTCCTACCACGGGCGGGCCGACGAGATGCTCAAGGTCTCGGGAAAGTGGCTCTCGCCGCAGGAGGTGGAGGGGTGCCTGTTGCAGCACCCCGCCGTTCGCGAAGCAGCGGTCGTCGGCGTGGTGGGGGACGGGGGTCTGACGAAGCCGCACGCCTACGTCGTCGCCACGGAGCGACGGCCCGATCTCGGTGCCGAGCTGCAGGCGTTCGCGGCGGAGCGGCTCGAAGGGTACAAGGTGCCGCGCGAGGTGGTGTTCCTCGAAGCGCTGCCGCGCACCCACCTCGGGAAGGTCGATCGTGGGAAACTGCGCGCCAGATAGCGCGTGGCGTTGACCCCAGCCGCGGTCCGGTTAGCTTCCAGTTTCGTGCACACCCTCCTCGACGCCCGCGCACTCGCGCGGGCGCTTCAGCGAATGGCGGTAGAAATCCTCGAGTTGGCCCAGTCTCCCAACGATCTCGTGTTGGTGGGCATCCAGCGCCGCGGGGTGGAGCTCGCCGAGCGGCTGGCACGTCTCATCGAGCAGGAAGAGGGG
Source organism: Gemmatimonadales bacterium (assembly GCA_035718325.1). GTDB lineage: Bacteria > Gemmatimonadota > Gemmatimonadetes > Gemmatimonadales > GWC2-71-9 > DASTHG01. The sequence continues at coordinate 7,925 of DASTHG010000079.1, forward strand.
GTGACCGTCGGTCGCGGCGCGATCGACATCACGCTGTACCGTGACGATCTCGAGCTCGTGGGACCGAAACCGGTGATCGGCGAGACGCGACTGCCGACCGACCTGTCGGGGAGGCACGTCGTCATCGTCGATGACGTGCTCTATACCGGCCGTACGGTTCGCGCGGCGCTCGACGAGCTCGCCGACTTCGGCCGGCCGCGGCGCATCTCGCTGTGCGTGCTGGTCGATCGCGGTGGCCGCGAGTTGCCGATCCAGGCCGACGTCGTGGGGAAGGCGGTGAAGGTGGGCCCCGGCGCGCGTGTCGACGTGCTGATCGAAGAGGTCGACGGCACCGATGCGGTGAACCTCGTGGAAGCGCAGAGCGGCGCATGAATCAGGGGCTCGGGAAAGACCTCGTCGGGCTCGAGCCACTCAGTGCCGATCAGATTCGCCTCATCCTCGACACCGCCGAGCCGTTCAAGGAAGTGAGTGAACGGCCGATCAAGAAGGTCCCGGCGCTGCGCGGCAAGACGATCGTCAACCTGTTCTTCGAAGCCTCCACCCGCACCCGCATCTCGTTTGAATTCGCCGAAAAGCGGCTGTCGGCGGATACGGTGAACGTCACCGCCACGGGATCGTCGGTGTCGAAGGGCGAGACGCTCGTCGACACGGCAAAGAATCTCGAGGCGATGCGCATCGACATGGTCGTCATCCGCCACGGCGCCTCGGGTGCCGCCCAGTTCCTGGGTGAGCGCATTCGCTCCAACGTGATCAACGCTGGCGACGGCAAGCACGAGCACCCCACGCAAGGGCTGCTCGACATGCTCACGATCCGCGACAAGGTCGGTCGCATCGAAGGAGTGAAGGTGTGCCTCGTGGGGGACATCCTGCACTCGCGGGTGGCCCGCTCGAACATCTGGGGTCTCACCAAGCTCGGCGCCGAGGTGGCGGTCTGCGGGCCGCGCACCCTGCTGCCGCGCGGTATCGAAGCGCTGGGCGTGCGGGTGTTCGGCCGCATCGAAGAAGCGATCGAGTGGGCCGACGTGCTCAACGTGCTGCGGCTGCAGCTCGAACGGATGGAGAAAGGATTCATCCCGAGTTTGCGGGAGTACTACCGCGTCTTCGGGGTGACCGCCGAGCGACTGGCCCGCGCGCCGCGCGCGCTCACCATCATGCATCCTGGTCCGATGAACCGCGGCGTGGAGATCGATTCCCGCGTCGCCGACGGACCGCACAGCGTCATCCTCGATCAGGTGACGAACGGGGTCGCCGTGCGGATGGCGGTGCTGTATCTGCTCGCCGGCGGCCGCCCCGAGCTGGCGGTGGCCGCGAAGGGTGGGGGCGGGGGCTCCGAATGACACGCCCGGTGCTGCTCCAGGGTGGGCGCGTGATCGACCCGGCCCGCAGCGTCGATCAGGTCGCCGACGTGCTGATCCAGGACGGCAAGATCGCCGCCACGGGAACGGGGCTCGGCATCCCGGACGGTGCAGAGGTCCGGAACGTGGCGGGGCTCGTGGTCGCTCCGGGACTGGTCGACGTGCATGTGCACCTGCGTGAACCGGGGAACGAAGACGAAGAGACGGTGGCGTCGGGGGCGCGCGCCGCAGTGGCTGGCGGGTTCACGGCGCTGTGCGCCATGCCGAACACCGATCCGGTGACCGACAACCAGGCGGCGGTCGGATTCATCGTCCGGCAGTCGCTGCGGGCAGGTCTCGCCCGGGTCTACCCGATCGGCGCGGTGTCGGTCGGCCAGAAGGGGGGACAGCTCGCGGAGTTCGGCGAGATGGTGGGCGCCGGCGCAGTGGCCGTTTCGGATGACGGCAAGCCCGTCGTCTCGGGTCACCTGATGCGCACCGCGCTCGAGTACGCGCGCACGTTCGGGATTCCCGTCGCCGATCACTGCGAGGAGCCGACGCTCGCCGCCGGTGGCGCGATGCACGAGGGTCTCGTGTCGGCGCGCCTCGGGCTCAAGGGGATCCCCGCCGCCGCCGAGGAGATCATGGTGGCGCGCGACATTCTGCTCGCCGAGCTGACGGGCGGGCACGTGCATCTCTGCCACATGTCGACGCGCGGATCGGTGGAGCTGATCCGCCGGGCGAAAGAGCGCGGCCTCGCGGTGTCGGCGGAGGTCACGCCGCACCATGTGACGCTCACCGACGCTGCCTGCGAGCGCTACGACACGCATGCCAAGATGAATCCGCCGCTGCGTGAGCGTGCCGATGTGGACGCGCTGCGCGGCGCGCTGCAGGAGGGTGTGATCGATTGCGTCGCCTCCGACCACGCGCCGCACGCCTACGATGAAAAAGAGGCCGCATTCGACGACGCGCCATTCGGCATCATCGGACTGGAGACGTCGTTCGCCGTCTTGCACACCGAGCTGGTGCAGAACGGGGTACTGACGCTCCCCGAATTGATCGCGCGCATGAGCACGACGCCGGCCCGGCTGTTCCATTTGCCTGGCGGATCGCTCGCTCCGGGGGGGCCGGGCGACGTTTGCGTTCTCGATGTGCGTACGCCCTGGGTGGTCCGGGCTACCGAGTTCCACTCGAAGAGCCGCAACACCCCGTTCACGGGGAGAGAGCTGACCGGCCGGGCCGCGGTGACGCTGGTCGCGGGCCGGGTCGTGCACGAACTGGCTCCGCGGGCTTGACACCTGGAGTCCAACCCACACAATGAGTTAGACTTAAGACTGGGTGTCAGCGGAAGCCTGAGCGCGACGGCCTGTTTCGGGGTACTCGGCCGCGGGGACAAGGGGCAAGACGCTGGCAGGCACGAAATTAGCATCTTTTCGGGTCTCGGCGCTTATTTTGTTGGTTCGCCGCAGTCCGGCGCGGTACCTGGAGTCCGATGGCCAAAGCACCGAATAAGAGCACAGCTGCGATTCAGCGCCTGCTGGAGGAGCGGCGGCAGTACGAGGCGTGGATCGCGCGGATCGACGCGGCGGGCGGAGCCGCGCCGTCGTCGGTGCGCAGCCGCGTGCGGTCGGATTACGAGGCCCGTCTCAACGCCGTCACCGAAGAGCTGAAAGTCCACGCGGAAGCCGCGCGCCTTATGGCGGCCCAGCGCCGCGAAGTGCGGCGCGATCTCCAGGGAAAAGAAATGGCCGCCGCCGAACGGCTCGCCGAGGCCGAGCTGCGGCACGCCGTCGGCGAGTACGACGAATCGCAGTGGACGCAGGTGCATAAGGAGTCGCTCGCCGAGCTGGTGTCGGTCCGCGAGGAGCTGGGAGCGGTCGAAGAAGACATCGCGCAGCTCGAGGAGCTCGAGCGCCTCGTGAAGACCAAGCCAGTCACCGCTGCGCCGGCGCCTGCTCCGCCACCGCCGCCACCGCCCGTCTCGACGCCGCCCGCGGTAGCCGCAGGATCGAATACGGGAACGATGCCCCGTGTCGGCTCACCGCCACGGCCGCAGGCTCCCGCTCCGGCCGCGCCGCCCGCGAAGGACGGTCAGAAGAACGACGGGAAAGCGGCCGAAAAGCCGGCGATGATCGACGAGCTGGCCTTCCTCAAATCGGTGACCGACGACGATAAGCGCGGCATCGGCAGCCCGGGCCCGGCGCCGACGATCCGGCGCAGCGGGGCGCAGTTCCAACCCGTCGAGCCGGCGCCCACGCCGTCGCGTCCAGCTCCGACGCCCACGCCCACGAGCTCCCAGCCGTCGCCCAGCTCTGTCGCCGCCACACCTTCGAACAACGACGACCCGGAGCCGGTGCGGACGCTGAAGTGCCGCGAATGTGGCACGATGAATCTGCCGACGGAGTGGTACTGTGAGAGTTGTGGGGCGGAGCTCGCCGCCCTGTAGACGAAATACGTCGAGAAAAGGCGTCGAGAAAGACCGTCGAGAAAGACCGTCAAGAAAAAACGTCGAGTAGAACCGTACGACTCTACTCGACGTAGTTACTCGACGTCTCTTCTTGACGTCTTATGGTTTTGTCCGAACGAATTTCGCCAATCTGGATTTATGCCTCGCGGCATTGTTTTTATGGATGAGTCCTTTACGTGCCGCTCTATCGAGCAGCGTCACCGCCGCCGCGTACGCCTGCGTGGCGTCCTGCTTGCTGGCGGCTCCACGGACGCGCTTCAACGCCGTCCGCAGGGCGGAGCGCTGGGCCCGGTTGGTGACGGTGCGGCGACGCGCCTGGCGCATCGCTTTCTTCGCGGACTTGATTCTCGGCACGTGTCTGGTCTCCGATTGAGCGGCGCAAGTTAGAGGGTAAGTCGAGAGGGGTCAAGGCGCTACGCCGTTGACCGGGGCTCAGGTCCCGGGCTATCTTGGGCCAACCGCAACGCTCCGAGCGCCCCATCTCGATCGAGTTACTCATCTGGGCCCCGGTGCTGCTGTTTTCGATGGTGGCCCACGAATACGCGCACGCCGAAGCCGCCTACCGCCAGGGCGACGACACCGCCTACGCGCTCGGGCGGCTGACGATGAACCCCCTGAAACACATCGATCCCCTGATGACGATCATTCTCCCGATCGTGCTGTGGATTACTTCCGGCCACAAGTGGACGTTCGGGGCCGCTCGCCCCGTTCCCGTGAACCCCCGCAACTACCGCCACTATGTACGAGGGGACATCATCGTTTCGCTGGCGGGCATCGTGACGAACCTGTTTCTGTTCGTCGTCTTCGCCGCTGGCTTCGCTCTGATCGGCGCGCTGGCGAAGCCGTTGCCGTCGATGCTCGAAACGTTCAAGATCCTGCAACGAATGGCGGTGGCCGGGATGTCGTTCAACCTCATCCTGGCCTTCTTCAACCTGATTCCGATTCCGCCGCTCGACGGCAGCCACGTGTTCTATCATCTCCTGCCACCCGGGGCGGGGCTGCGCTACCGCCAATTCGGCCGGTTGGGGTTCCTGCCGATCATGGCGCTGAGCTTTTACATGCCGGGAGTCATCGGCGTGTTCCTGTGGCCCGCCGCGCGTCTGCTGGATCTCGGGGCGTCGGTGGTCGGCTCGCTCGCGCTGCCCGGAGTGAGCATCACGTGACGCTGCCTCCATCCGTGACCGCGAACCTGCCGGGCGGCGGTTTTTCCATCGAGCTGGAGCAGTTCTCCGGCCCACTCGATCTGTTGCTGCATCTGATCCGCGAAGACGAAGTCGACATCACCGATCTGCCGATCGCCCGCATCGCCGATCAATTCCTGGCGGTGATCAACGACCTGGGGTTGAACCAGGCGGCCGACTATCTCGAGATGGCAGCGCGGCTGCTGCGCATCAAGGCGCAGATGCTGCTGCCGCGCCGCCTCGGCGACGACGAATGGGAGGATCCGCGCTCCGAGCTGGTGCGGCGGTTGCTCGAGTACCAGCAGATTCGCGAGCTGGTCGACTGGCTGGGGCATGCGGCGGGGCAACGCGCCGAGCGTTTCGGCCGTGGCTTCGAACCGCCATCACCCGAGCTGCCGCCGGCGCCGCTGCAGATCGGGCTCAACGACCTGCTGGCGGCCGCCGAGCGCGTCATCGCCCTGATTCCCGAGCCGACGCTGCACCGCGTGGTGCCGCGGCCGCTCGACGTCGAAGGCGCGACGGCGCGCATTCTCGCGCTCCTCGCCGAGCGCGAGATGCTCGGCTGGCACGACATCGTCGGCGCGGGGTCCGGTGTCGTCGAAGTCCTGTCGGCGTTCATCGCGCTGCTCGAGCTGGCCAAGCGGGGCACGCTGCAGATCGCGCAGCCCGAACCGTTCGCTCCCATGGTGATTCGCCGTGAGCCCCCTCGCGAAGCTGCTTGAGGCGGCGTTGTTCGCGGCGTCGCGCCCGCTCGGGCTCGACGAGCTGGCAACGCTCGATCCGGAGGCGGGCGAGGAGGCGCTGACGGCCGCCCTGGAGGAGCTGCGCGCGGATTTCGCCACCGGCGACCACGGCGTCGAGCTGGTGGAGATTGCCGAGGGGTGGCAGTTCCTCACGCGCCCCGAGTACGCCGAGCCGATCGAGCGCGCGCAGTTCGCGCTGCGGCCGCGGCGCCTCTCCCCGGCGGCACTCGAGACGCTGGCCATCATCGCCTACCGCCAGCCGGTAGCGCGCATCGAGGTGGACGAGATCCGCGGCGTCGACTCCGGCGCCGTGATCGACAAGCTGCTCGAGCGCGGGCTGATCACGATCACCAGCCGCGGCGAAGGGCTGGGCCGCCCGCTGCTGTACGGCACCACGCCGCAATTCCTCGAAATCCTGGGGTTGAAGAGCACCGACGAGCTGCCGCGGCTGGACGAGCTGTCGGTGAGCCTGCGCCCACCGGCTCCGGCCGAACCCGAATGACGGCGATGCGCCTGCAGCGCGCCCTGGCGCGCGCGGGCGTCACCTCGCGGCGCAAGGCCGAGGACCTGATCCGCGCCGGCCGCGTGCGCGTCGACGGCGCCGTCGCCACGATCGGCAGCAGCGTCGATCCCGAGCGCCAACGCATCACGGTCGACGGCGCCGCGGTGCGGGCGCCCGGACGCGTCACGTGGCTCGCCCTGAACAAGCCGATCGGCTACGTGGTGAGCCGCAGCGACCCGGGGCGGCGGCCCACCGTGTACGACCTCCTCCCGGCCGTGCCCGGCCTCACGTACGTTGGTCGGCTGGACGTTATGACCTCAGGGTTGCTCTTGCTCACGACCGACGGCACCAGGGCGCACCGCCTCATGCACCCGCGCTATGCGGTGACCCGAACCTACGAGCTCGGCGCTCACGGCAAGCGCGCACAGGAGGTGGAGCGTGCGCTGGCGCGGCCGATCCCCATCGACGGGCGGCCGGTGCGCGTCGTGCACGCGCGCGTACGCCCGGCGGGGAAGAGCATCGAGATCGAGCTCACGCTTGCCGAGGGCCGCACCCGCATCGTGCGGCGCGTGGCGGAGGCGATCGGCCTCAAGGTCGAGTGGCTGCACCGTACCCAGTACGGCCCGGTGCGCCTGGGCACGCTGGCGGAAGGCAGGCATCGGCCGCTGACGCGGCGCGAAGTCGAAGCGATCGAGGAGCTCGATGGAGCTGCGTGACACGACGGTCGTGCTGCTGGGCGGCAGTGGGCTCGTCGGCCACGCCGTGGCGCGCCGCCTGCTCGAAAAAGCGCCGCGCCGCATCGTCCTGGTGTCGTTATACGAGCACGAGGTGCGCGACGCCGCCCGCGCGCTCGAGCCCTACCGCGGCTCCGCCACGATCGATGTCGAATGGGGCAACGTGTTCGCGCCGGAGCCGGTCGCCCGGCTCGACCGCGGCGCCGTGCTGGCGAACCCCGCTCATCGCGCGCTCGTCCTCGACGATCTGCTGGGAGATCTGACGGATGCCATGCTGCAGCGCAGCCTCCTGGTGCAGATCCTGACCCGGCACCGTCCCGACGCCGTGGTCGACAGCATCAACACCGCCACGGCGTTCGCCTATCAGGACATTTTTCAGAGCGCGCGCACCCTGCTCGAGCGCGCGCGCGCCGGCACCCTCGATGCGGCGGCGGTCGAAGGCCACGTTCTCACCCTCACCATGCCGCAGCTGATCCGGCACACGCAGCTGATGCACGAAGGGCTGCGGCGGGCCGGGGTGCGGGCGTACGTCAAGATCGGCACGTCGGGAACCGGCGGGATGGGCTTCAACATTCCGTACACGCATTCCGAGGAGCGTCCCAGCCGCACGCTGCTGACGAAGTCGGCCGTCGCGGGCGCACAGACGCTGCTGCTCTTTCTGCTCGGCCGCACCCCCGACGCGCCGGCGACGATCGAAGTGAAGCCGACGGCGACGATCGCCTGGCGCGAAATCGGAGCCGGGAAGGTGTGGCGGCGCGGCAAGCCGATCCCGCTGGTGGACTGCCCGGAGCCTGTTCCGACGGCGCGCGCATTCGACGGGAGCGCGGTATGGCGCGACCTGGGAACGCACCTCGAGGGCGTCTTCATCAACACCGGGGAAAACGGGCTCTTCGCGCGCGACGAGTTCGCGACCGTGACGGCGCTCGGCCAGATGGAGTTCATCACGCCCGAGGAAGTCGCCGACTACGTCGTTCTCGAGCTGGAAGGCCGGCCCACGGGACGGGATGTGATCGCCGCGCTCGACAGCGCCACCGCCGGCCCGACGTACCGCGCCGGCGTGCTGCGCGCCGCGGCGCTCGAGCGGCTCGACGCCCTGGAGCGCGAGCGGCACGAACGCTCAGTCGCCTACGAGATGCTGGGGCCGCCACGGCTCACGAAGATGCTGTATGAGGCGCACCTCTGCGGTCGTGTCGTCTCCTCGGTCCGCGCGCTCGCGGCACTCGAGCCGCAGGCCTTGGCGGAGCAGGCGCACGAAGTGGTGCGGCGCGACGCCGGTCTGCGGACGCGGATCCTTTCCGTGGGACTGCCGATCGTGACGCCGGATGGCGGGTGCGTGTATCGCGGCGCCAACGTGATCGTGCCGCCCGACGCCGGAGACCCACTGGCTGCGGCTGCCCGCGGCTGGGTCGATCTGCGCCCGGCACAGCTCGGGCTCTGGATTCGCCGCGCGGGCGAGATGGTCGCCCGGGCGGAGCGGCGGCGGCGGGACGCGCCGCACGATTCGGGGAGCGACGTCGACTGGACCGCCATCGATCCCGACGAGGGTATCGATCCCGCGGCGTTCGCGACCTGGGTGTTCCGCTTCGAAGACCTGGGCGAGCGCATCAAGCGCTGAGCGGCGAATGTCCGACTTCGCGATTCTGGAGCGGTGCCTGGGCGCTATCGGGACGACGTTCCGCCTCGTGCGGTACTATCCGCCCACGCATCCGGCGGTGCAGGAGGGATTGCGCACTGTCGCCGCCCAGCTCCCGGCGATGGCGGCGATGGGCAGTATCGAATGGAAGGTCGGGGCCTCGGGTATGCACTGGCGCGGCACGCAGGTGCTGCCACGCAATGAACAGCTCTCCGAGCTGGCGTCGCTCCTGTTCGCGCGCGGGGTGCGCGGCATCCAGGTGACGCCCGGCGTCACGCCGGAGCATGTGATCGCACTGTACAGCGTTGCGACCGGCACCACCGCCCTGGACGACAGCTCTCTGGGACGGATTACGCTGCAGCAGGGCCGTCGCCCGATGGCGCCCCGGCTCTCGGCAGCACAGTTGAACCCGCCGATGGCTGATCGCATCGCGCCGCCGGCGGAGGCCCCCAAGTGGCCGCGTGGCGGCGGGGGGGAGCAGCGGCGCTCCGTCGTGACGTTTCGCCCTGATGTGTTGCCCCCCGATGTGGAGGGGCGCCGCTTGATCGGCTCGCTGCTCACGGCGGACAGTCCTGAGAGCCTGCGCGCCGCCGCCGAGCGGCTGGGCGAGCTGGTCCCCGCCGTGCTGGAGCTGCGCGACATCGCCCTCGTCGCCGAGCTCATCGCGGGGCTCGACCGGGCGCTGCCGCGCATCCAGGATGAGCAGACGGTCGAGCAGCTCGGGCTCGTCGGCGAGGCGCTGGCCGAGAGGTCGCTGGTCGACCGCATGGTCTACCGTTTGGGCGAAGCGCGCATCGCCCCGGTGGAGCGCGGCTTTCTGGTCGGCGCGGTCGGAGCGCTCGCGGCGTTGTCGGTGCGGCCGACGCTGCGCGCCTATCTCGCGGCGCCGGCGGAGCTGCGCGAGCCCTATCGGGCCGCGATGCGCGCGGCGGCAGACCGGGCGATGGAGCCTTTGGAAGAGGCGCTGGCCGACAGCGACGGCGCCATCGTCGCGGCCGCGGCGCATTTTATGGGTCTCACCGGCAGTCCGGAGGCGGTGCCGCTCCTTTCGGGACTGATGAAGCACCAGACCGACGCGGTGCGCGAGGCCGCGCTCTACGCCCTCGCGGAGATCGGGGGCCGGGAGATCGCCCGGCCGGCGGTGGCGGCGTTGCGGGACCTCAGTGCGCCGGTGCGGGCGGCGGCGGCACGGGTGATCGGCGTGTGCGGGGATCCGACGGCGTCGGACGCGCTGGTGCGGCGGCTGGAGCACGAGGAGGACGAGGGGGTACTGGCGGGAATGCTGATCGCCATCGGACGGCTGGCTGCTCCCGAGGCCCTCGGCGTGCTCGCCAAATACGCCGAACCCGGCGGTTTCTTGAAGCGTCGCACGGCGCATTTGCGGGCGGCGGCGATCGAAGGCATCGGCCACATCCATTCGACGGAGGCGCGGGCGTTGCTCGAACTCTATAGCCAGGACAAAGAGCCGGCGGTGCGCCGGGCGGCGGAAGCGGCGCTGCAATGACCACACGCACCTCGGGTGCTACTCCGAAGGCGACGCTCGTGACCGGGATTTCGACCGAGGTCGCGAAGCGGGTCGTCGGCCAGGAGATCATGGTGGAGCGGCTGCTGATCGGGCTGCTCACCGGCGGCCACATCCTGCTCGAAGGCGTTCCCGGACTCGCCAAGACCCTCGCCGTGCGCACCGTCGCCGAGTGCCTGCGCATCGCCTACTCGCGCATTCAATTCACTCCCGACCTGCTGCCGGCGGACGTGATCGGCACGATGGTTTACGATCAGCGCACGCAGGAGTTCTATCCCCGCAAGGGTCCGCTGTTCGCCAACCTCGTGCTCGCCGACGAGATCAACCGCGCTCCCGCCAAGGTGCAGTCGGCGTTGCTCGAAGCGATGCAGGAGAAGCAAGTGACGATCGGCGGCGAGACCTTCTTCCTGGGCGAGCCGTTCCTCGTGCTGGCGACGCAGAATCCGATCGAGCAGGAGGGGACCTATCCGCTGCCCGAAGCCCAGCTCGATCGCTTCATGCTGAAGGTGCGGGTGGGGTATCCGACGCGCGATGCCGAGAAAGAGATCGTCGCCCGCATGGCGTCGGGCCGGCCGATCGAGGTAGCGCGCGTCGCGGAAGCGGACGACATCCTCGCGGCGCGCAGCGCGATCGCCGAGCTGTTCATGGATCAGAAGGTGATCGATTACATCGTCGACGTGGTGCGCGGTACGCGCGACCCGGGCTCGATCGGGCTGGCCGACCTGAAGCCGGTGATCGCCTTCGGCGCGAGCCCCCGTGCGTCGATCAACCTGGCGCAGGCGGCTCGAGCCCACGCCTACCTGCGCGGCCGCACCTTCGTCGTGCCCGAAGACGTGCAGGCGATGGCCTACGACGTCCTGCGGCACCGTGTGCTGCTGACCTTCGAGGCCGAGGCCGAAGACCTCGATGCCGATCGCGTGATCGCCAAGATCCTCGAGGCGGTGCGGGTGCCGTGAAGAAGGAGCAGAAGCCGAAATACACCGAGCGCCGCCGCGACGATACGCCGCCGACCAGGGCGCGCCGCCGCCGCGTCCCGCCGGAGGTCTTGAAGCAGGTCCAGGAGATCGAATTCCGGACCCACTTCCTGGTGAACACGCTGTTCACCGGCGAATACCGCTCGGTCTTCCGGGGGCAGGGGATCGAGTTCGCCGAAGTCCGCGCCTACCAGGAAGGCGACGATTTCCGCGCCGTCGACTGGAACGTCTCGGCTCGGTTCGGGCAGCCGTTCGTGAAGATCTTTGCCGAAGAGCGCGAGCTGACGCTGCTCCTGATCGTCGATCAGTCGGGCTCGTTGCACTTCGGCCACCCGGTCTCCAAGGCCGCGATGGCGGTGGAAGTCGCCGCCGTGCTCGCCCTCGCCGCGGCCCGCCACGGCGATCGCGTGGGCGCGTTGATGTTCGCCGACAAGGTCGAGTACGTCATCCGTCCCGCAAAAGGACGCCACCACGCGCTGCGGGTGATCCGCGACCTGCTCGCCTTTGCCCCGCGCGGCCGCGGCACCAACCTCGCCGAAGCGCTGCGCTACGCCACGAAGCTGCTGCGCCACCGCGCCGTCGTGGTCGTGCTCTCCGATTTCCGGGCCGACGGGTGGGAAGACCCGCTGGCCCGCCTGGCGGAGCACAACGACATCGTGGCGGTCACGATCGACGATCCCCGCGAGGTCCGACTCCCCGACGCCGGTTGGGTGGATGCGCGCGACACCGAAACGGGACAGCGGCTGCTGCTCGACACCAGCCACCCGGCGAGCCGGGCGCGGCTCGTGGCCTCCGCCGAGCGGATCGTGGCGGAGCGCGGCCGCAAGCTGCAGCAATCGGGCGTGGACCGGGTCGCGTTGCGCACCGACGTCCCTTACGTCGTCGCGCTGCGGCGGGCGTTCCACGCGCGCGCCCGCCGTCTCAAGCGCTGACGCGATGCGGCTCGCCGCGCTGCTGCTCGCCCTGGGACCGGCCACGCAACGGCAGTCGCCGGCGGCGTGGACCGTCACCCCACCGTCCCCCACCGTGGGCGACACGATCCGGCTGGAGCGCACGTTCTCGCTTCCCGCAGGATGGCGGGTGCGCCCGGGTCGGCTCGAGGCGAGCGAGCAGGTGGAGCCGCTCGAGGACGCCCGAGTGGTGCCGGACGGATCCGATTGGGTGGTGCGTTACATCGTGGTGGCGTGGGCACCGGGGGTGCAACACGTGGCGGTGCCACCGGTGTGGCGGCTCGGCGCCCGCGGTGAGGCCGATTCGGTTCCCGGGGGGACCGCGACGTTCACCGTCGCCAGCGTCATTCCCGATTCGGTCAACGCGCCGCAGCCCAAGCCCGCCTTGACGCCAATTCGCGCCGAGCAGCGGGCCTTCTTTCCATTGTTCGTGGCGCTGCTCGTCGCCGGATCGTCGCTCTCGGCGGCTATCTGGTGGCGTCGCCGGCCGGTACGCGTGCCGCCGGCACCGCCCGCGTCGCGACCCGCGGCCGCGATGTCGGACGAGCGCTGGTTGCAGATCGGCGAGCCGAAGGCGGTGGCCGCGCGCGCCGCCGGCATGTTGCGCACGGTGCTCGCCCGCGTCGTCCCCGAAGCGCACGGCGGGCTGTCGACGGCCGAGTGCCTCGCCGTCGCGAAGAAACACCGCCCGGCTCCGCAGTTTGCCCAGCTGGAGGTCGTGCTCGGTGCACTCGATGCCGTCGCCTTCGGCAGCGGCGCCGCCGCCGACGTCGCGACACTCGCCCAGCGCGCCCGCATGCTGGCACAGGAGCTCAAGCCGCAGGAGCGCAAGCCGGTGGGGGCGAACGCGTGAGCTTTGCGCGGCCCTGGTTGCTGCCGCTGCTCCTGCTCGTGCCGCTGTGGCTGTGGCTGCGGCAGCGGCGACTGGGACGATTGTCGGGGACGCCGGTCTCGGATTCCCGGCCTGCCGCCGGTGTGCCGCAGCGGCGCTGGATCGTGCACCTGCCGATCATCTTGCGTGGCACGTGCTTCGTCGCGTGGATCATCGCCGCCGCGGGTCCGCGGGTGGGGGCCTCGCGCGCCGAGGTGCGTCGCGAAGGGATCTCGATCGTCCTCGCCGTCGATCTCTCGAGCAGCATGCTGGCGGAGGACTTCACCCCGGCGAACCGCCTCGACGTGGCGAAACAGACCGCCATCGATTTCGTGCGCAACCGGCCTTCCGACCGCATCGGGCTGGTTGCGTTCGCCGGCCAGGCGTTGACGCAGGTGCCGGTGACCAACGACCACGCGGTGCTGGAAGCGGCGCTGCAGGATCTGCACATCGGCGAGCTGGAGGACGGCACGGCGATCGGCACCGGGATCGCAACCGCGGCGAACCGGCTGCGGCGCGCGCCGGGAAAGAGTCGCGTCATCATCCTGCTCACCGACGGGGTGAACAACCGCGGCACCGTCGACCCGCGCACTGCCGCTCGCGCGGCGGGGGCGTTCGGGATTCGCATCTACACGATCGGCGTCGGGACGCAGGGCGAGGCACCGGTGCCGACGGGCCAGAGCGGGCAAGGGCTGCGCTACCAGATGCTCCCGGTCGAAATCGATGAGGGACTCTTGACCGAAGTCGCGACGTCGACGGGCGGGCGCTATTTCCGCGCGACCGACAGCGAATCGCTGCGTCACATCTTCGCCGAGATCAACCGGCTCGAAAAGACGACGGTGCAGGAAGTGATCTACCGCCGCTTCGACGAAGCGATTCGCGTCCCGCTGGGACTGGGATTGCTGGCGCTGGCGATGGAGCTGGTGTTGTCGGCGACGATCGTGGTGCGGGTGCCCTGATGGCGTTCGACGCACCGCTCGTCCTCGCGCTGGCACCGGTGATCGCGTTCCGGGTGTGGATCGGCGCGACGTGGGCGCGGCGAGAGCGTCTCCGGCGTGCCGCCCGCTGGTCTCCGGAAACGGCGCGCCAGGCGCGCGGCGCGGGCCGCTTCGGTCCGACGGGCGTCACCCTCGCGGCATTTCTCGGCGTCGTAGCGCTCGCCGGCCCGCGTTGGGGAAACGAACAGATCGAGACCGAGACGCGCGGCCTCAATCTCGTCATCGCCATGGACATCTCGCGCTCGATGCTGGCGGAGGACGCGGGGGGCTCGAGCCGACTCGCGCACGGGCTGCGCGAAGCGCGGCGGCTCGCCCAGGACCTCGACGGCGACCGCCTCGGCCTCGTCGCCTTCGCCGGGGCGAGCTACATCCTGTCGCCCCTCTCCGTCGACGGTTCGGCGCTGATGCTGTACCTCGACGCCCTCGATCCCGACGTGGCCTCCGAGGGCGGCACCTCGCTCGCCCCGGGGCTCGCGATGGGCGCGGAGCTGCTCGCGGCCGAGCCAGGGGCGGCCGACCGGGTACTCGTCGTCTTCACCGATGGCGAGGCGCACGATTCGATGTCGACGGTGTTGCGCATCGCCAAACAGCTGCGCGACCAGGGCGTGCACTTGATTCTCGTGTCGGAAGGCGGGCGCGATCCCGTGCGCATCCCGCTGCGGGACGATCAAGGCGCACTCGTGGGCTATCAGTCCGACGACGACGGCCAGGTGATCGAAACGCGGCGCATGGACGACGTGCTGGGGGCGACCGCCGATGCAGCGCAGGGAACGATCGTGGCCGCCGATCTTCCCGATCAGGCCGGCGCCGTCCGCGATCTCGTCGCGTCGTATAAGCGCAATCCGTCCACCGAAACGAACACCCAGCAGGGCATGCCGCGCGGCTGGATCCCACTGCTCCTGGCGTTCGGGATTCTGTTGCTCCAGGCGCTGTCGCGGCGCACCGCGGCCCTCGTGGCGGTGGTGCTGGCGATCGGCCTCGCCACAGGCCGGGAGGCGCGCGCGCAGGGGACGCCCGCGCCCGCGCGGAAGCGCAGCCTGGCAGAGCTCTATTGGGACCTCGGCGACTCGGTAGCGGCCAGCACCTTCTATCTGGCAGAGGTCAACGCCCGCAACGGGGACACCGCATGGTTCAACGCCGGAACCGCGGCGATGGCCGCGCGCGATTTCTCGACCGCGCGCAGCGCGCTGGCGCGGGCCGCCACGTCGCTCGATCCCGACATCCGCTTCCGGGCGCTGTACAACGAAGGGTTGCTGGCGTTGCGCGCCGCCGACTTGGACAGCCTCCATCGCGACGCCCATCTCGGTGAAGCGGAGCGCGCCTATCGGGAGGCGCTGTTGCTGCGGCCGCTCGACCCCGCCGCCAAGTGGAACCTCGAGCTGGCGCAGCGGCGGCGCCGCCAGGGTGGGGGCGGCCAGAGCCAGAATCAGCCGCAGAACCAGAACCAGAACCAGCAGCAACAAGCCAAGCCCCCACCACCGACGCCGCAAGGGATGACGGAGGCACAGGCGGACGAGATCCTGCGCTCGATCGGTCAGGAAGAATTGAAGACGCGGCGCGAGCGGATGGGGCGCGCGCGGCGCGCCGCCGAGCCGGGAGTGAAGGACTGGTGATCGGCGTCTGCGGCGCACTGCTCCTATTGCTGCAAGGCCAGGCGCTCGACGTCACCGCCGCGGTCGATCGCGCCCGCGTCCCCGTGGGGGACGAAGTCACCCTCACGATCCAGGTGCGGGCGCAAGGCGTCGATGCCCCGCGCTTCGACCTGCCGCCGCTCTCGGGATTTTCGGTCGTCGGCACGCGCGACGCGGCGGAAGTGGCGCTCGAAGGCGCGGCGGGAGCCTCGCGCACCGCGATGCGTGCGCTCACGTTGCGCGCCGAGCGGCCCGGACGCCTGACGATCGGCTCGGTGCGCGTGCACGTCGGCGATGCCGTGGCCACGACCGCGCCGTTCACGATCATGGTGGACAGCGCGGCATCGTTCCCGGCCAGTGCGCTCAGTGCCGTGGCCCGCGCGCTCCTCGCCGCCGCGCCGCCTCCCGGCCGTGGTGATCAGGTGGCGCTCTCGATCGTCGCGCCTGCGGCTCCGGCGATCGTGGGCCATCAACTCGATGTCGTGCTCGCCGCCTGGTTCCCGCGGTCGCTGCGCGAGCGACTGCGCCGTCCGCCGATTCTCACCCTGCTCACGCCCGAAAACGTGTGGAGCTACCCCCCTGCTGCGCCGGGCGGCGTGGTGTTGTCGCGCCAGGTACGCGGCCAGCCGATGGATTTGTACGCCGTGCACCAGATCCTCTTTCCATTGTCGGCGGGGACGATCACCATTCCGCCGGGATCGGTGGAGTACGGAGTCCCGGTGAACTTCTCCTTTTTCAGCTCCGAGGAGCGCTACTCGCTTTCGACCGACTCGGCGGTCGTGGCCGTGCAGCCGCTCCCCGAGGACGGCCGTCCCGCTGGCGACCAGGGGGTCGTTGCCGAAAGCTTGCAGCTCACGGTCTCCGTGGATCCACCCGAAGGGCGGGTGGGCGAGCCGCTCGAAGTCGTGGCGAAGCTGTCGGGTGGGGGTAACGTGGCGCTGTGGCCGCCCCCGCTCCTGCATTGGCCAGCGGGATTTCGCTCGTACCCGGAGGAGACCACTGTCCGACTCGAGTCTCCGGGCGGACACGTCGGCGGAACGAAAAGCTTCCGCTACCTCGTCATGCCAGACTCGGCGGGCATCTTCCTGCTCCCCGAAGTGCGATACCCGTACTACGATCCTTCCGTGAAGCGCTACCACGTCGCCACCCTCGCGGCGCGGTCGTTCGTCGCGTCGCAGAGCGGGGAGCCCCGCGCGGCACGCGCCACACCGGAGCTGCTGGCCCCGGGTGACCAGGACTGGAGCGACGCGCTGAAGGCTGGGCTATGGCCGTTCGGCTGGATCGCGATCTTCGCGCTCCCCCCGCTCCTGCTGTACCTGCGGCTGCGCCGCCGTGCCCCGCTACCGCCCGCGGCGACCGAGCCCGAGGTGCAGGACCCCAGTGAACTGGCGAAGCTGGAGCGGGCGTTCGGCATCCTGGTCCAGGCGCACGTCGCCGACGCGTACAGCCGTGATGGGGTAAGCCTCGCGCGCGCGCTGCGGGCCGCCGGCGTCGAGCGCACCCTGGCAGAGCATGTGGGCCGGCTGCGCGAGCGGGTGCGTGGCATTCGCTACGGGCCGCGCACGTCCGGCGATCCGCGCGAGCTGGCAGCCGAGCTACGCAAAGCCCTGAAGTCGCTGGCGCACGACTCGCGCGGCAGGCGCCGACGCTTGAGCGTCGGGCTCGGCGTGTTGTTTCTGGTGATGCTCACCGGCGCACGCCGTGGAAGCGCGCAGGGGACGAGCGCTGAGGCGCTCTACCAGGCTGGAGCACTGGGTACGGCGGCGGATTCGTTCTCGGACCGGGCAGCGCACGACACCCTCGATCCGGCGCATTGGTACGATCTTGGCGCCACGTTGTATCGCAGCGGTGAAGATGGCAAGGCCGTTGCGGCATGGGTGATGGCGGAACGCCTCGCACCGCGCAACGGCGCGATCCGGCGCGCGCGGGCCCTGTTACCGGCACCCGATGCGGCGAGCGCCAGTCTGCTCGATGTGGGTTATCTCACGCCGGGGGAGTGGTGGATCGTTGCCGCCGCGCTGTGGATCGTCTGCTGGGGAGTGTTGATCGTGAGCCGGGGCGCGCAGCGGATCGCGGGGGCATCGTTCGGGACGCTCGCGCTCACGGCGGCGGTGCTGGGCGGCTTCGAGCAACGCCACGACGACCGGCCGCTCGTGGTGATCGCGAGCCCGCGTACTCCCGTGCGCGCCGCCCCCTTCGGCCCGTCGAGCGCCAGCCTGGTGCTCGAACCGGGTGCGGCGGCGGAAGTGGTCGACACCTTCGCCGGAGGCCGGTGGCTGCGAATTCACCGCGACGACGGTGTGAACGGGTGGGTCCTGGCGAGCCAGGTCGTGCGGTTGTGAGCGCTGCGAAAATCGCCGTGCTCCCCGACCGCGTAGCCGATCAGATCGCGGCCGGGGAAGTGGTGGAACGCCCGGCGTCGGTGGTGAAGGAGCTGGTCGAGAATGCGCTCGACGCCGGCGCGCGGACGATTCGCGTCGAGATCGAGGACGGCGGCCGGTCACTGATTCGCATCTCCGACGACGGGCACGGGATGTCGCCCGACGACGCGCGGCTCGCGCTGCAGCGACACGCCACCAGCAAGATCCGCTCGGTGGCGGATCTCATCGGCGTCGGGTCGTTCGGGTTCCGCGGTGAAGCGATCCCCGCCATCGCCTCCGTGTCGCGGTTCGAGTTGGAAACCGCCGATGGTGCGGGTGGGATCCGGTTGCGGGTGACCGGCGGGACGATCGAGGGGGCGGATGCCGCGGTGCGCCAGCAGGGGACGACGGTCACGGTGCGCGGGCTGTTCTTCAATACGCCGGCGCGCCGCAAGTTCCTGCGCGCGCCCGCAACCGAAACGCGCGCCGTGTCCGAAGTGCTCACCGTTCTCGCGCTGGCGCGGCCCGACGTCGCCTTCTCGCTCACGAGTGACGGCCGCTCACTGCTCGACGCACCGGCGGCCGAGCGGCTGATCGAGCGGATCCACGCCCTGTGGGGGCGGGACCTCGCCGACACGCTGCTGCCGCTCGGCACGCGGCTGGGCGGCGCCGAAGTGTCGGGCTTCGCGCAGCGCCCCTCACAGGCGCGGCCCGCGGGCCGCAAGGCCTACGTGTTCGTGCGCGGCCGGCCGGTGAAGGATCCGTTCCTGCTGCGGGCGGCGGAGGCGGGCTATCGCTCCGCCATCGCTCCCCGCGACCGTCCTTCGCTGCTCCTGTTCCTCGATGTCCCCGGCGATGCTGTGGACGTGAACGTGCATCCCGCGAAAGCGGAGGTGCGGTTTCGTGATCGCATCCAGATCGAGCAGCTCGTCGAGGAGGGCGTACGGCGGGCGCTCGCGCCACTCGACGCCGCGGCCCCCATCGAAACCGGCGGCGTCGCCGGTCCCGTGCTCGAAGCGGCGACGTGGGAGGGAACGGGCACGATCCCCGCGGGGCTCCCGACGGAGCTGTTCGCCGGCGAGACCCTGGGCGGCAGGACCCGTGGCCCCGAGCTGCTGCAGGTGTTCGATACCTATCTGCTGTTTCAGACCGAAGACGGCGTCGCGATCATCGACCAGCATTCGGCACACGAGCGCGTACTGTACGAGCAGGTGATGCGGCAGCTGTCGGGGGACGGGGCCCCGGCCCAGCGTCTGCTCCTGCCGCTGACCCTGGAGTTCACCGGTCCCGAGCTCGAGGCGATCGACGCGCATCGCGAGCTGTTGGCGCGCGTGGGTTTCGAGCTGGAGCCGTTCTCGGGGCGGACGGTCGTGGTGCACACGGCACCCAATCCGCATCCCCGCTTCGAGGCGGCGCGGTGCCTGCAGGAGCTGGTGGGGGATCTCGCGGGCGGGCGGTTCGGCGGCTGGGCGAACCGGCTGGAGCGGTTCGGAGCAACGTTCGCGTGCCGGGCAGCGATCAAGGCGGGACATCACCTCGATCCCGAAGAGGCGCGGGAGCTGGTGCGCCGGCTGCTCGCCGCCACATTACCCGCACACGACGTGCACGGGCGACCGACGATCGTGCAGCTTCCCAAAGCGGAGTTAGAGCGGAGATTTGGGAGATGACCAAGACGGCGGATGGGCGCTCGATCGGCCGGGCGGTCGGGGCTGCCCGTGCGGGGGACGTATCACACCTCCGTCCGACCGCCCGACCGCCAGACCGCCCTCTGACCCCGGTGCTCGTCGGCCCCACGGCCATCGGGAAGACCGCCGTCGCGATTGCGCTGGCACAGCGCCTGCCCGTGACGATCATCTCGGCCGACGCACGGCAGGTCTATCGCCGGCTCGACATCGGCACCGCCAAGCCTGCGCCGACTCTGCGAGCCCAGGTGCCGCACGAAGGCATCGACCTCGTCGAGCCGGGGGAACGCTTCAGCGCGGGCCGGTTCGCGCGTGACGCGGCGGGGTGGCTCACCGCCGCCCGGGCGAGTGGTCGCCTGCCGCTCGTGGTGGGTGGAACGGGCTTCTACGTGCGCGCGCTCGCCGACGGCCTGTTTCAGGAGCCGCCGCTCGATCCTGTCCGGCGCGACGAGGTGCGCGAGTGGACCACGATGCTTCCCGGAGCGGATCTCTCCCGTTGGGCGCTGCGGCTCGACCCGCGCTTTTCGGGCGGCGGGCGGCAGCGCGCAACCCGCGCCATCGAAGTCGCACTGCTGACGGGACGACCCCTGTCGCTCTGGCAGCGCATGGCGCGCGTGGCGGGAGTGATGCGCCCCTGGTACATCGTGCTGACGCTGCCGCGGGAGTTGCTGCGGCGCCGGATCGCCGAGCGCGTCGACGCCATGCTGGGGGCGGGGTTGGTCGACGAAGTCCGTGACGAGCTGGCGCG
>DASTHG010000080.1:0-5362 GCA_035718325.1 Gemmatimonadales bacterium
GGAACCCGAGCACCGGTATCGATTGCAGGATGTCGAGCAGCGGCAACAGCACCCGCTCGGCGGCGCGCGAGCTGGCCGCGGCGAGACCGAACCCGAACGCGAACAGATACGAGATGGCCAGCGCCGTGACGCCGCGGACCAGCGAGTACAGCACGTAATGCGGCAGCGCGCGCGGCGCGAGGTCGATCTGGATCGCGGGGAGGTAGGGCGCGCGGAACTCGCGCGCGAAGCTCACGATCGCGGCGACAGCGGCGCCCACGAGGCCCAGCACCAGCAAGTCCGCGACGCGCCAGCGCGACGCTATCTTGCCACCCCCATGATGCCGCACATCAACGGCGTGGATCTGTTCACGCGTCAGGTCGGTACCGGGCCGCTGGTCGTCGTTCTGCACGGGGGTCCGGGGGCCCATCACGACTACCTCCTCCCGCAGTACGATCTGCTCGGCCGCGCGCGGACGTTGTTCTACTATGACCAGCGCGGCGGCGGAAGGTCACCCGTGCCGCGCGAGACGCCGGTGGGATGGCGCGAGCAGGTCGCGGACCTCGAGGCGCTGCGCGCGCACTTGAAGATCGACCGACTCACGCTGTGCGGCTACTCCTGGGGCGGGCTGCTCGCGGTGCTGTACCTGCTGGAGCACCCGGGGCGCGTCGCGCAGCTCGCCCTCGTGTCGCCCGCCTCGATCACGGCGGCGTATCGCAACGAATTCGAGCGGCGCTTCGCCGAGCGGATGAACGCCCCCGCGATCGTCGCGGCACGGGAGGAGCTGCGGGCGAGCGGTCTGCGGGAGCGGGACCCGGCGGCGTACCAGCGGCGGGCGTTCGAGTTGTCCGTCGCGGGGTACTTCCGCGATCCTGCGGATGCGAAGAATCTCACCCCATTTCGGGTGACGGCCCGTACCCAACAGGAAGTCTGGAGGAGCCTGGGGGAGTACGATTTGCGTCCACGATTGCGGGAGCTGCAAACGCGACACCTGGCACCTGACACCCTGGTCGTTCACGGCACAGACGACCCGATTCCGATCGAGGGCTCGCGGGAGTTGGCTCAGCTGCTGGGAGCACGGTTTGTGGAATTGCCGGTTGGGCACTGTCCGCACGTGGAAGCAACCGATCGGTTCGTGGCGGCAGTGGACGGATTCCTGCCGAGGTCGCCTTCCGAGTAACCACGTCGCAATCGTACTCCCGCCCACTTCGCACGGGCATTACGTTCCCGCCCAATGGACCGCCAATCCGTACGTCAGGTGTTCGAGCAGATCGCTGCCTCCCTCGCGATCAAGGGCGACAATCCCTTTCGAATCCGTGCCTTTGAAAACGCGGCGCGGGCGGTGGCGGATTTTCCGGGCGACTTCGACGAGGCCGTGAGAAGCGGCGCGTTGCTCGAGGCGGAGGGCATCGGCAAGGGGACGCTCCAGATCGTGCGCGAGCTCACCCATTCGGGACGCTCGGAGCTGCTCGACGAGCTGCGCGAACAGGTCCCGCCCGGACTCGTCGAGATGCTGCGCATCCCGGGCCTCGGCGTCACCAAAGTGCGGCAGATCCACGAAGCGCTGCACGTCGATTCCCTCGCCGAGCTCGAGGAGGTTGCGGCAGACGGGCGGCTCGCGGCGCTGCCCCGCTTCGGCGCGAAGACTGCGGACCGCGTGCGCCGCGGCATCGCGTCGCTGCGACGTGCCAGTGAGTTCATGCTCATCCATCATGCCCTCACCGACGCCGAGGGTTTGCGCCGCGCCCTTGCCAGCGAGCCCGGCGTCGAGCGCGTGGAGCTCGCCGGCAGCGTGCGGCGCCGCTCCGAGCTGGTGCGCGACATCGACCTCGTGGTGCAGTACGCTCCGCAGGCGCGCGACCCGCTGGTGCGCCGGCTCGGTGAGATCCCAGGCGTCGCCGAATTCGTCGGCAAGGAGGGCGGCGTCACGCTGCGCTTCGCGTCCGGCCTGGTCGCCGATGTCTTTCTCGCGCCAGCGGCCGCGTTCGGTCTGACATGGGTCCGCGCGACCGGGTCTGCCGAACACGTGCGGCAGCTCGAAGCGCGGGGACTCGGGAGCTGTGCGCCGGCGGCCGACGAAGCGGCGGTGTACCAGGCGCTCGGTCTGACCTGGATCCCGCCGGAGCTGCGGGAGGGAATGGGAGAAATCGAGGCCGCCGCCCAGGGCCGGTTGCCCAAGCTCGTAAAGCAGCCCGACCTGCTGGGCTTCCTCCATTGCCATACCAACTACTCCGACGGATCGACGACGATCGCCGAGTGGGCTGCAGCGTGTCGCACGGCCGGATACCAGTGGGTCGGCATCACCGATCATTCGGGTTCGGCATCCTACGCCGGCGGCCTGAAAGCCGGCGACGTGCCGCGCCAGCACGCGGAAATCGACGCTGTGAACGCCGCGACGCCGGGGTTCCGCGTCCTCAAGGGCGTCGAAGCCGACATCCTGGCGGACGGTTCGCTCGATTACGGTCCTGAAGTGCTCGACCGCTTCGACTTCGTGATCGGGTCGATCCATTCCCGCTTCGCCATGACGGGCGACGAGATGACGGCGCGGGTGCTCAGCGCCATGGAAGATCCGCGGCTCACCATCCTCGGCCATCCGACCGGCCGGTTGTTGAACGCACGGGAGCCGTATGCCATCGATATCGACCGCATCCTCACCGAAGCCGCCCGGCGCCGCGTGGCGATCGAGGTCAACGCCGATCCCCATCGTCTCGACCTCGACTGGCGGCACGTGCGCACGGCGCAAGAGCGCGGCGTCACGATCTCGATCGGCGCCGACGCCCATGCCGTGAGCGGCATGGCCCACGTTCCGCTCGGGCTCGGAGTGGCCCGGAAGGGGTGGCTGTCCAGCACGGACGTGCTCAACGCCCGCGACGCCGTGGGGTTTCTGGCCTTCGCTCGTGCACGGCGCGCGTCATGAAGCGGCGCGCCGAAACACCGGCCGAACGGAAGCGGCGTACGCGCAGCATTATCGCCCGCCTGAAACGCGAATTCCCCGACGCCACATGCGCGCTCGACCATGCCAACCCCCTCGAGCTGCTCGTCGCCACCATCCTGTCTGCCCAGTCCACCGACGCCCGGGTGAACATCGTCACTCCGGCGCTGTTCGCGAAGTACAAGAACGCCGCCGATTACGCTGCCGCCGATCCCGAAGTGCTTCAGGGCGAGATCCACAGCACCGGCTTTTTTCGCAACAAGACCAAGTCGATTCTCGGTATGGCGCACGCGTTGGAGGAGCGGCACGGCGGGCAGGTCCCCGATACCATGGAAGCGCTCGTGGCGCTGCCGGGAGTGGGACGCAAGACCGCCAACGTCGTGCTCGGCAACGCGTTCGGGAAGAACGAAGGCATCGTCGTCGACACGCACGTGGGACGGATCAGCGGCCTCTTGAAGCTCACGAAGCAGACCGACCCCGTGAAGATCGAGCGCGACCTCATGGAGCTGGTGCCGCGGAAGGACTGGACGATCTTCTCGCATCTCCTGATCCTGCACGGCCGCAAGACCTGCATCGCGCGGCGGCCCAAGTGCGAGAGCTGCCGCATCAACGACCTGTGCCCCAGCTCGCGAGTGTGACATGAACCTCCCGCCCGTCGACCGCGCCGCCCTGGTCCTCGACCGCCGCGACCTGCATCAGCATCCCGAGCTGGGATTCCAGGAAACGCGCACCGGCACGCTCGTGGAGGAGCGGCTGCGTGGTCTGGGATACGACGTGCAAACCCGCGTCGGTCGAACCGGCGTCGTCGGCCTTAGGGGGACCGGCGCGCGCTGCGTGTTGCTGCGCGCCGACATGGATGCGCTCCCGATCGAAGAAGCCAACGAGGTCCCCTACCGCTCGCGTCATGCCGGAGCGATGCACGCCTGTGGCCACGACGGCCATGTCGCGATCGGACTCGAAGTGGCGCGCCGCCTGGCAACCGTCACCCTTCCCGGCGCGGTGAAGTTCGCGTTTCAACCAGCCGAAGAGCTGTCGGGCGGGGCGACGGCGATGATCGGCGACGGGATCCTCAAGGCGCCGGCCGTGCACGCGGCCTTCGGGGTCCACGTCTGGAACGAGCTTCCGGTGGGGATGATCGGAATCACCGCGGGCGCCATGATGGCATCAGTCGACGAGTTCGACATCACGATCACCGGAACGGGCGGGCATGCGGCGATGCCCCACCGCGCGATCGATTCCGTGCTGGTCGCCGCTCACGTCATCACCGCGTTGCAGAGTCTCGTCTCGCGGCGGCGCGATCCGTTCGAGGAGGGCGTCGTTTCGGTCACGCAGGTCTCGGCGGGCCACGCCTTCAATGTCATTCCGCCCCGGGCAACACTGCGCGGCACTGTGCGCACGTTCGGCGGGAAGTTCTACGAAGACGCGCCGCGTCTGGTGGAGGAAACGGCGTGCGGGATCGCCCGGGCGATGGGTGCCGATGCCACGATCGAGTTCCGCCGCCTGACGGGTCCGTTGATGAACGATCCGGCGATGGCCGACTTGATGAGAAGCGTCGCGGAGGGAATCGTCGGGAAAAATCGGGTCAAGGGAGATATCCGGACCATGGGAGGAGAGGATATGAGTTACTTCCTCAAACAGGTCCCGGGCTGCTTTGCCTTCGTCGGCTCGGCGAAGGCCGACGGATCCTCTTACCCGCACCACAGTCCCCGCTTCGACATCGAAGAGGACGCGCTCCCGATTGCCGTTGAGCTGCTGACCGAGACCACCACGCGGTACCTCGCCGGGTGAGACCTCGGTAGATTCTAGGGTTGTGACGTCCAATCAGCTGGCAACAGAGCCCTCCGCGTACCTGCAGTCCGCCGCGCATCAACCGGTCCAGTGGCATCCCTGGGGACCAGCGGCGTTCGCGCGAGCGCAGCAGCTCGACCGGCCGATCCTGCTCGACATCGGCGCGGTGTGGTGCCACTGGTGCCACGTGATGGATCGCGAATCGTACGAAGACCCCGCCACCGCAGCGGTGCTGAACGAGAGCTTCGTCTGCATCAAGGTCGACCGCGACGAGCGACCCGACGTCGATGCGCGTTACCAGCGCGCCGTCCAGGCGCTCACCGGTCAGGGCGGCTGGCCCCTTACCGCATTTCTCACACCGCAGGGAGAAGTCTTCTTTGGTGGGACCTATTTCCCACCGGAGAACAACGTGTTCGGCCGTCCCGGATTCGTCAGTGTATTGCGCCAAATCGAACGGCTGTACCGCGACGACCGCGCCAAGGTCGACGCCAACGCCCAGGCGTTGCGCGAGCATGTGGCCACGGCGCTCGACGAGGGGAAGAGCGGGACGGTCAGCGAGGCCATCCTCGAGGACGCCATCGCCCGCATCGCGCGCATGGTCGACGTCCGCTACGGTGGCTTCGGCTCGGCGCCGAAGTTTCCGCATCCCCGCGCGGTCGAGCT
>DASTHG010000081.1:0-2876 GCA_035718325.1 Gemmatimonadales bacterium
GC
The DNA here is from genome assembly GCA_035718325.1 of Gemmatimonadales bacterium. Taxonomy (GTDB): domain Bacteria; phylum Gemmatimonadota; class Gemmatimonadetes; order Gemmatimonadales; family GWC2-71-9; genus DASTHG01. The sequence continues at coordinate 3 of DASTHG010000081.1, forward strand.
AGCCGGGTGAGAACATGTCGATCCAGACGAATCGCGTCAGCGCGGGCTACTTCCACACCATGGGCACACGCCTCGTCGCTGGCCGCGAGTTCGACGCTACCGACCGCGCCGGCGGTCTCCGGGTGGTGGTGGTGAATCAGGCGTTCGTGGATCGCTATTGGCGGGGACTCGATCCGATCGGCCGGCACGTCGGCATCGGCGGCGCGACCAACACCGTGGTGGGCGTCGTCGCGACCGGCCGCTATCACAGCCTCGACGAGCCGCCGACGCCGTTCGTCTTTTTCCCGATCTCCCAGGTGTACGCCGGCGGCGTCGCCCTCGTGGTACGCACGGCAGTCCCGGCGCTCGATCTCGTGGAGCCCGTGCGGCGGCAGTTCGCTGCCCTCGATCCGGCGGTTCCGTTCCTCGATCCGCAGACGCTCGACCAGTTCACCGGCGCCGCGGTGTTCGTGCAGCGGGCAGTGGCGTGGCTGCTCGCGGCATTCGGTGGGCTCGCCCTGGTGCTCGCGGCGATGGGTGTCTACGGCGTGATGTCGCACGGTGTCGCGCAGCGCACGCGTGAGATCGGCATTCGCGGCGCGCTCGGCGCGGGCCGGCGCGAGATCACCACCCTGATCCTCGGTCACGGAGCCCGGATGACGGCGCTCGGGCTCGGGATCGGAGCCGCCGCGGCGATCGGCGTCGCGCAGCTGTTGCGCCATCAGCTGCTCGGCGTACAGCCGACCGATCCCCTCACCCTGGCCTCGATCGCGGTGCTACTCGGCGCGGTCGCCCTCGCTGCGAGCTATCTCCCGGCCCGTCGCGCGGCGGCGGTCGATCCGGCGATGGCATTGCGACACCAATAACATGATCCACCTGCGCAACCTCGACAAAGCCTACCCCCAGGGTGGCGGCAAGATTTTCGTCCTGCGGCAGATCTCGCTCGATCTGCAGCAAGGCGAGTTCGTCACGATCATGGGCCCCTCGGGAGCAGGAAAATCGACCCTGCTCGCGATCCTCGGTATGCTGGACGGCGAGTGGACGGGAGAGTACACCCTGCTCGAACACGCCGTCCACACGATGAAACCCAAAGACCGCGTGGCGCTGCACAAGCAATACGTCGGTTTCGTGTTCCAGCAGTATCACTTGCTCGACGACCTCACCGTCGCCGAAAATCTCGACATCCCCCTGTCGTACCGGGACATCAAGAAAGCCGAGCGCCAGGCGATCGTAGCGGACACCCTGGATCGCTTCGGCATGGTGGCGAAGAAGGATCTCTACCCGCGCCAGCTCTCGGGCGGGCAGCAGCAGCTCGTCGCCGTGGCGCGGGCCGTGATCCACAAGCCGCAGATCCTCCTCGCCGACGAGCCGACCGGCAACCTCCACTCCGATCAGGGCCGCGAGATCATGGAGTTGTTCAAGAAGCTCAATGCCAACGGCACGACGATCGTGCAGGTGACGCATTCCGAAGTGAACGCCGGCTACGGGAATCGGGTGGTGCAGCTCAAGGATGGCTGGGTCGTGAAGTAGGTGTCGGGTGCCGGGTGTCAGGTGCTAGGTGACCTGACGCCGGCCCGGAATCCCTGACACCCAACACCTGACACCTGAGACCTTATGGACACCCTGCTCCAAGACATCCTCCACGCCGCTCGGTCACTGCGCTCGAGCCCCGGCTTCACTCTCGTCGCCGTGGTCACGCTGGCGCTCGGGATCGGCGCCAACACCGCGATCTTCTCCGTCGTCAATGGCGTACTGCTCGCGCCGCTGCCCTACCGCGAACCCGAGCGGCTCGTCACGGTGAATCACTTCTATCCGTCGCTCAACAACCTGCGCGCGCCGGTCTCGGTGCCGGGCTTCCGCGACTACGCGGCCCGGACCGACATCTTCGCCAGCGCTGCGGTCCAGAACGGCGTCGCGATGAATCTGACCGGCGGCGCCGAGCCGGAGCGCATCAACGTCGAGAAAGTCAGCGGCCAGTATTTCACCACACTGGGGGCGACGGCGGCGGTGGGGCGGACGCTGCAACCCGATGAGGCGGAGGCCGGCAAGGATCACGTCGTCGTGCTGACGTGGGGGTTCTGGCAGAGCCACTTCGGCGGCGACAAGAGCGCGGTGGGGCGCAAGGTGACGCTCGACAACCAGGACTATCAGATCGTCGGCGTGCTGCCCGCGAGCTTCCGCGACTTCTTCTCGGCCCGCACCGATCTCTTCATGCCGATCGTCTTCACGCCGGACCAGTTCGCCGACAACCGCCGCACCAACGAGTTCCTGCCGTTCATCGGGCGTCTCGCGCCCGGCGTGACGCTGGAGCGTGCGCAGTCCGAGCTGCACACCCTCGCGGTGCAGCTGCGCACGACCTACACCCAGAGCTACTCGCCCGACTGGGACCTCAAGGTCACCGGGCTTTCCGACGAAGCCTCACGCGGCGTGCGCTCGGGTCTTCTCATCCTGCTCGGCGCCGTCGCATTCGTCCTGCTGATCGCCTGCGCCAACGTGGCGAACCTGCAGCTCGCCCGCACGGCCGCCCGGGCGCGCGACATCGCGGTGCGCGTGGCGCTGGGGGCAAGCCCGCGCCGCTTGATGCGCTACCTCCTCACCGAAAGCGTCCTCCTGGCGCTGGCGGGCGGTGTCGTCGGCGTGGTGCTCGCCCTGTGGGGGGTCCCCACCCTGTTGTCCCTCAACGGCGGCAACCTCCCCGCGACGGCGCATGTCGGCGTGGATATCCGCGTCCTCTGGTTCGCCCTGATGGTGTCCCTCGGCACCGGGCTGCTGTTCGGGCTCGCTCCGGCATTGCAGATGGCGCGCACCGATCTGCACGAATCGCTGAAGGAAGGAGGGCGCTCGGTCGGACACCGCTCGAGCCTCGCGCTGCGCCGCGGCCTCGTCATCTCCACC
>DASTHG010000082.1:0-6009 GCA_035718325.1 Gemmatimonadales bacterium
CGGCATCGTCTGGTGGAAGCTGCGCAACTGGCTGCTCGGCGCCCCGACCAAGAGTACGCGCACCATGCCGCAGGGGGGCCTGACCGTGGCATTTCTCGGAGCCGACGGTGCGGGCAAGTCCACCATCACCGCGCGGGTCACTGCATGGCTTTCGCGCGAAGTCGCCGTCGTACAGACCTATGGGGGGAGCGGCAAGGGGTCTGCGTCGTTCGTGCGGCTGGCGATGCAGCGAGTCGGTGGGTGGCGTCGCCGCATCCTGGGGCGCGCGCCAGCACCGGTCCGGCGCTCCACCGACAACCCCGACACCCTCTCCGCCGCTGCGCCGTCGGTCGCCCGAGTCGTGTGGATGCTGGCCCTGTTGCGTGAACGCCGGCGTCGGGCGAGAGCGGCTCGTCGCGCGAAAGGTCTCGGCATGATCATCATTTCCGATCGCTTTCCGCAAAGCCAGTTCCCGGGAGGGAACGACGGGCCTCGACTCGCGCACTGGCTCGAGCGCGGCTCCTGGTGGGTGCGAGCCACTGCCCGACGGGAGCGCACGACGTTTCAGCAGATCGACCTGTCGCCTCCCGACCTCGTGATCAAGCTGAACGTCCGACCCGAAATTGCGCTGCAACGCAAGCCGGAGACTCCCGCCGATCAGGTGCGACACGGGCTCGACGTAATCCGCGGGTTGCGATTTCCTCCAACCACTCGCGTTGTGGATATCGACGCCGAGCAGCCGCTGGAGCACGTCGTGCTACAGGCGAAGCGCGCAGTCTGGGAGAGCATTTGAAGCAGGAGAGTCCTTGAAAGCCCGCTGTAAGTATCGTGCGCTGAAAGTCTTCCGTAAGCTCCTCGCGCTTAAGTTGGTGCCGACTCGGGCGCCCCACCTCCAAGGATCAGCAGCCGCGTGACACGCTTCCCTTCGATTCACCCCCGGTGCACTCGCGCGTCCCTCGACAGCCTGAGCTTCGATGTCCTCGTCGCGTTCCTGCTGCCACCGCCGCGGCGTTCCGGGCGAGTGATCGGACGCGTCCGCTGACATGTGCGGCATTACGGGCTACTGGAATCCAGCAGGCGTCGATCCGGCAGAGGCGCGATACACACTCACTGCGATGACCGCCGTCATCCGGCATCGTGGGCCCGACGACTGCGGTTCGTGGATCGACGCCGAGGCCGGGGTCGCGCTCGGGTTCCGGCGTCTGTCGATCATCGACGTGTCGTCCGCCGGCCATCAACCGATGGCGTCGAGCAGTGGACGATTCGTGATCGTATTCAACGGGGAGATCTACAACTTCCAACAGCTCCGGACGGAGCTGGCCGCGCTGGGCTGCGGCTTCCGCGGCCACTCGGACACCGAAGTTCTGCTGGCTGGGATCGAAACGTGGGGCGTGCGCCGAGCGCTGGAGCGGTTCAACGGGATGTTCGCGTTCGCGTTATGGGACCGACATCATCGGGTGCTGCATCTGGCACGCGACCGGGCCGGGGAAAAGCCGCTCTATTACGGGTGGCAGGGCAAGACGCTGTTGTTTGGATCCGAGCTCAAAGCGCTCCGGGCTCATCCGGCATTCTGCGGCCACATCAACCGCGAAGCGGTGGCCCTTTATCTGCGGCACGGCTATGTCCCCGGGCCCTACAGCATCTACCTTGGCGTGCGCAAACTGTTGCCCGGCTGCCTGCTCACGGTCGACACGGCGCATTTCAACAGCGACGCGCAGCCGGTGCCCTACTGGTCGGCTCGAGCCGCCGTCCAACGCGGGATCGCCGAGCCGTTCACGGGCGACGACGGCGAGGCGGTCGACGAGCTCGACCGGTTGCTGCGCGACGCGGTAAAACTCCGGATGGAAGCGGACGTCCCCTTGGGAGCGTTCCTCTCCGGCGGCGTGGACTCTGCGTGCATCGTCGGACTCATGCAGGCCCAGCAGGCGGATCCGGTGCGGACGTTCACCATCGGCTTCCACGAGAAGGGCCACGATGAAGCGCGCGATGCCGCGGAGATCGCCCGACACCTCGGCACGCAGCATACGGAGCTGTACCTCACTCCGGCCGACGCGCTCGGGGTGATCCCGCGGCTCCCCATCCTGTATGATGAGCCCTTCGCGGACACATCTCAGATCCCTACGTTTCTCGTGTCCCAGATGGCGCGGCGCCACGTGACGGTGAGTCTCTCCGGAGATGGCGGCGACGAATTATTCGGCGGCTACCGTCGCCATCAACTGGGGCCAGCCCTGTGGCGAGGAATTCACCGACTGCCTCACTGGCTGCGACGGAGTGCGAGAAGTCTCCTGGCGCCACATGACGGCGCATCGACCCGACTTTCTGCAGTCGCCAATCGTCTCGCTCGGGCGGTTACCGGAAAACGCAGTCTCACGGAGCGCTTCCGGCAGGCAGCGGAAATTCTGCCGCTGCAAACCCCGCAGGCCCTGTACCACTACATGATGTCTCTGTGGAAGCACCCCAGCGATCTCCTCCCGGGCACGCGTGAACCAAGTGTCGTCGTGACCGATCCGACCTACTGGCCGCAGCTCGATGCCCCCGCGGATGTCATGATGTACCTGGATCTCGTGGGCTACTTGCCGGACGACATCCTCGTCAAGCTGGATCGTGCGAGCATGGGGGTGAGCCTGGAGGCCCGGGTCCCGTTACTAGACCATCGAGTGATCGAGTTCGCCTGGAGCCTCCCGCTGGCTTTGAAACAGCGCAGGGGCTCCTCCAAGTGGATCCTCCGGCGCGTGCTCGATAAGTACGTCCCGCCACAGCTCGTGAATCGTCCCAAACGCGGCTTCCATATGCCGATCGCCGAATGGCTGCGCGAGCCGTTGCGCGATTGGGGCGAGGCCTTGCTCGACGAGCGCCGCTTACGCGACGAGGCGCTATTCGAGCCGGCCCCAATCGTGATGAAATGGAAGCAACATCAGGCTGGAGAAACCCGGTGGGATTACGAGTTGTGGACCGTGCTCATGTTTCAAGCGTGGCGCGATTCCATTGCTCTCAGTGACCAGCTCGTAAGTCACTGAGATACGGTCACATCCGCATCGTCGGGCGGCGGCCGCGGCACGTCGGTTGCTCTATCCCTCCACGGTGACGTCGCGAACAACCAGCGCCGCCACCATCATAATTCGCAGTATTGCAATGACTTAATGTTCTGCGCCCGGTAGCGCCTCCCATTCGCGGAGGCCGCGTTGTGCCTTGGTATATTGAGCCGCCATTTTCTGCGGGAGCGCGTTGTTGCGCCCTCGCAACGGAATGCGCAACACCTAGTAGAGCGGGGCCCCGTTGAAGCGAAGTCTCACACAACAGACCGTTTCCGGCATGGCCTGGATGATCTACGGGAAGGTGGCGTTCGCGTGTCTCCAGCTCGCCATCCTCGGCCTCCTGGCCCGACTGCTCTCCCCCGCGGATTTCGGGATCATCGCCGCAGCGGAGGTAGTCATCGGGTTTTCTGCGATCGTTTCGCAACTCGGCTTGGGACCGGCGTTGGTGCAGCGCCCCGAGCTGGAAGACCGGCACATCGAGACGGCGTTCACCGCGTCGGTGCTCCTCGGGCTCGTCCTCGGAGCGCTGATCTGGTTCGGCGCGTCGCTCGCGTCCCAGTTCCTGCACATGCCCGCCATGGTGCCGGTGCTGCACGTGCTCGCCTGGGTGTTCCCCCTGCAGGGACTGCAAACCGTCGCCTCGTCGCTGATGAGCCGCGAGCTGCGCTTCCGCTGGCTCGCGAATATCGACGTCATCACCTACGCGATCGGCTACGGTCTCATCGGTGTCACTACCGCGCTGCTGCACTGGGGCGTGTGGGCGCTCGTCGCTGCGCAGATGGCGCAGACGCTGCTCAAGACGATCGTCCTCTTGTCGCAGTATCCTCCGCGGCTCCGCCACCTCGCCGACCGCGCAGCGTTCAGTGACCTGATGTATTTCGGCGGCGGGTTCACCATGGCGCGCGTGGCGAACTACGTCGCGCTGAATGGGGACGATATGACGGTGGGCCGGTTTCTCGGCCCCAGCGCCCTGGGCTACTACGGCCGCGCCTACGCCCTGATGTCCGCCCCGGCGTACGGGTTCGGCACGGTGCTCGACGCCGTGCTGTTCCCGGCAATGGCCAAAGTGCAAGACGATGCTCGCCGGCTCGCGACCGCCTATCGCCGCGGCGTCGCGTTGATCGCTCTCCTCGTCCTCATGCCGAGCGTGGTGATCGTGCTGCTCGCCCCCGAGCTGATCCAGGTGGCGCTCGGCCCCAAGTGGATGGCGGTCGTGCCCCCGTTCCGCATTCTCGGTATCGGCATGTTGTTCCGCACCAGCTATAAGATGAGCGACTCGATCACCCGCTCTACCGGCGCCGTCTATCGCCGCGCCTGGCGGCAATTCGCCTATGCGGGCCTCGTCCTGCTCGGTGCGTGGATCGGGCAGCACTGGGGAATGGCTGGGGTCGCCTGGGGGACGCTCGGCGCCCTGACCGTGAATTTCGTCCTGATGGCCGAGCTGGGCCTCGAGGTGGGACACGTCAGCTGGGGAGAGTTCTGGGCCGCCCACCGTCCCGCGGTGTTGCTGACGATGGCCACGTTCCCGCCGATCGTCGCGGCGACGAACCTGCTGCGCCACTTCGAGCTGCCGCCTGTGTTGACCGTCATGATCGTCGCCGTCTGCTCCCTCGGCATTGGATTCGGTCTGATACTCGCCGCACCCACCACGTTCCTCGGAGCCGACGGCCAGTGGATGCTCGGGACGTTGCGGACGTACTTCCGCAGGCTACGGCCAATGCCGGTCGCTGAACCCGCGGCAGCGATGTCGGTCGAGTGAATACGCACCCGGCAGGGCTCGAACCGCGCCACGCACGACCCGCCGCTACGGCGGTGCGCCTGGCGGTTCTCGACGAGCTGTTCCGGCGGCTCGACGCCGAGCAGATCCGCTATGCCCACTGGAAGAGCAACGAGCACCTTGGCGCGACGATGACGGGCGCCACGGACGTCGACGTGTTGATCGATCGGCGCGGAGCGCAGCGCCTGGCCCACGTCCTCACCGAGACGCCGCATTTCAAGCGCTTCGTCGTGAAAGCGGGCCGCGGCTATCCGGGGATCGAGGACTACGTCGGCTTCGACGCTCCGACGGGCATGCTGACGCACCTGCATCTGCACTACCAGCTGACACTGGGGGAGAAGTTCCTCAAGGGCCACCGCCTCCCCTGGGAGGAGGCCGTGCTCGGCTCGCGGGTGCGCGATCCGGAGTACGGCGTCTGGGTCACGGATCCCCATGTCGAGCTGTTGATCCTCGTCGCCCGCCACGTGATGAAGCTGCGGTGGCGGGATTCGCTGCTGGCGGCTGCCGGCCGGCACTATTTCCAGGGCGGCATGCTGCGGGAGCTGCGCTGGCTGATCGCCCGCGTGCGTCCCGAGCGGCTCGTCGAGGTCGCAACGCCCCTCGTCGGGGCCGCCGCCGCCGCGCTGCTCGCGCAGATGGTGACGGATCCGCAGGGGCACGGACCCACGATCAGCCAGCTGCGCATGTTCCGCCGCCTCGCCGACCCGCGGTTGTCGTCCTACCGCATGTACACCGCCTGGGGCGCGACACGGCGTATGTGGACCCGGGAATGGACGTGGATCTGGTGGCGCGTCAAGAACTGGTTCTTCCGCGCGCCGACCAAGTCGACACGGACGCCACCCCAGGGTGGGCTCGCCGTCGCGTTCGTCGGACCGGACGGCTCGGGCAAGTCGACCCTCACCGCCGAGGTGGCGAAGTGGTTGTCCCGCGAGATCGCCGTCATCACGACCTACGGCGGCAGCGGCAAAGGATCGGCGTCGCGCCGGCGCCGTGTGCTGCAACAGATGGGAGACCTGACCCGCCCCAAGCGGACGGCGGACCAGCCGCCTCCGCCAACCGGGATCCGCCTGCTCGGGAAGCTGCTCTGGGTACTGTCGCTGGTGCGCGAACGGCGCCGTTGGGCGTTCCACGTCCGCAGCGCGCGCAGTCTCGGCCTCGTCGTGCTCTCCGACCGCCTCCCGCAAACGCAGTTCGCCGGCCTGAACGACGGCCCGCGCT
>DASTHG010000083.1:0-2937 GCA_035718325.1 Gemmatimonadales bacterium
GAAGCGGTGCGGGATGCGTGGCGCAACTTCATCACGGTCGTGGCGTTCCTGATTCAGTCGATCGGCGTGATCATCCCGCTTGCCGTGTGTGCGGTTGCCCTGTGGCTCGTGGTGCGGCGATGGAAGGGGCCGGATACCAAAGAGGCGTAAGCGATAAGCGGTGAGCGGCGTGTGCTTTTGCCGCTCACCGCTCACTGTTCACCGCTCACGCCTTGGCTTAGCCGGCGTAGCAGTAGCTGCAGCCCCTGGACTGCGCGCCGTTCACGGCAACGACGCCCGAAGGAACGACGGTGTAACCGGGCAGCACGTTCGCGATCCATTCGGCCTTGATGTCCTCGGCCTTCATCCCCATCTGCTGGGCGAACATCATGCTGTAGAAGGTGATCGCCATGTTGCAGACACCGAAGTGGACGCCGCGAGCCACTAGCTTTTCGACTGCGGCCTCCGGGAACGGCAGGTCACCCGGCTTGAGGTTGGCGAACACGTTGCGAACCGCCGGGGCCTTGGTCGCGTTGTCATTGATCTTGAAGAACTCGCCGAACTTGTACTTCTCCCACATCGCGTCTTTGAAGGCGATCGGAATCGCCGAGTGGCGATGCACGATCACCACGCCGAGATCGCTCTCCGGAAGGCCGTACGCCCCCGTGCCGGTGAGCAGGAACACGTGGGCCCAGATCAGCGAGAAGCCGCCGTTGGGCTCCACGGCATCGTACACCTGTTTGTACTTCCCCTTGATGCCATTGAGCCACGCCGCGTAGCTCGCGTCGCCCACCGGGTTGACGGTCGACGAGTACTCCTGCGCCTCGACCCGACCGGGGATCAGGCCCCCGAGTCCGACAGCCGCTGCGGCAGTGGCGACGCGGCCGAGGAACCCGCGCCGATGAGTGGAGAGATTCAGATCGAGCATGACGACCTACCTCCGGGCTGAGTGGATCAATGTCCCGACGCCTTTTTGGCGGCGGCGAGAGTCGGATACGCCACATCGGGGGGTGGGTCCCCCTTCGGCCAATCGAACTGCTTCCCCGGAAAGTCGGGGCGCGGCTGTGCCACCACGAACGCCGCAACGTCAAATGCCTGCTGGTCGGTGAGGGTTCCCGGCTGGTCGAACGGCATGTTGTCGCGTACGAACGACGCCGCCGTGCGCACCCGGGCCATCCCGGCACCAATGTTAAACGACTTCGGTCCCCAGAGCGGCGGCGCGACCGGAGTCCCCTGGCCCTCCGGTCCGTGGCAGCGCGCGCACGTGGTCCCGAAAGTCTGGCGTCCGGCCGCGGTGTCCGCGGCGAGCGACGCGAACCGCACGAGGCGCGCATTCGGTCCCGCAGCGGGGAGGCCGACTGGCGACCGCCACGAGAGAAACGCGAGATAGGCCACGATGTCGCGCATGTCGGCACTCGACGGATCGAGACCCTTTCCGTTGAGGCTGCGGGCGAAGCAGTCGTTGACCCGATCCTCGATCATCTCGACCGCGCCGCGCCGTGCTCGAAACTGCGGGAAGTGCGCGAAGCTCCCGACCCAGCTGCCGTTCGGGCGTCGCCCCCGGTCCAAGTGGCAGCTCACGCAGCGCAGCGCGCTGCCGTCGTTCTTGGGCAGGCTCTCCTTCGTCGCCGTGACCAGTGCCAACCCGCGCCGCACGCTCGCACCGAGCACATCGTTGGGGATCTCGGAATCTGCGGGAGCCGTGGTCACCGCCTTCGCGGGAACTGCTGGAGCGGGCCTGTTGCACGCAACCGCCAGCAGCAGGAGCACCGCCGTTCTACCAGCCCCTCGCCACACACCACTCATAACAGGATCCCCGCCAGCGTTGCCGACAGGAAGTTCGCCAGCGTACCGGCGATCATGGCGCGGAAGCCGAGCCGGGCGAGATCGTGTTTCCGCTCCGGGGCAAGGGCCCCGATGCCCCCGATCTGAATCCCCACCGAACTGACGTTGGCGAAGCCGCACAATGCGAAGGTAGCGATGGTGAAGGAAACTGGGCTGAGGGTCGCCTTCATGGGGCCGAGTTGGGAGTAGGCGATGAATTCGTTCAACGCCATGCGGGTCCCGAGTAGGCTGCCGATCGTGCCGCTGTCGTGCCACGGCACCCCCATGACCCAGGCGATCGGCGCGAAGATCCAGCCCAACACGGTCTGGATGCTCGCGGGGAACCACGGCAGCTGCGAATGCATCCACCCGAACCCGCCGTTGATAAGCGCGATGAGGGCGATGAAGCTGATCAACATCGCGATCACGTTGAGCATCAGGTGCAGCCCGTCGATCGTCCCGCGAGCCGCGGCGTCAACCACGTTCACGTCGGTCCTGGGGATGTCGACCTTCACGCCGCCCAGCGTCTCGGGGACGGCGGTTTCCGGCTCGAGGATCTTGGCCATCATGATCGTGCCGGGAGCGGTCATGATCACCGCCGTGAGCAGGTGACGCGCTTCGATGCCGAAGGCGATGTAGGCCGCCATGATCGACCCGGAGACGTGGGCCATGCCCGCCGTCATGACCGTCATCAGCTCCGACTGGGTCATCTTCCCCAGGAATGGCCGGATCGTCAGCGGCGCTTCGGTTTGTCCCATGAAGATCGAGGCTGCGACGTTCAAGCTCTCGGCCCCGCTCGCCCCCATCACCTTGTTCATCACGACCGCGAACACCCGCACCACGAACTGCATCACCCCGAGATAGTAGAGGACGGCGAACAGCGCCGAGACGAAGATGATCGCCGGCAGCACCTGAAAGGCGAAGATGACGCCGAGATTCGAATGCTGTTTGCCGATTTCCCCGAACACGAATTGGGATCCGACGTAGGAGAAACTGAGAATCGCGGTGATGAGATCGCCGAGCGCCTTGAAGATCGTGTGTCCCAGCGGGACGCGCAGCACGAACACCGCAAATGCGAACTGCAGGCCGACCCCCCAGGCCACGACCCGCCAGCTGATGGCGCGCCGGTTGTGG